>CALDGT010000255.1 GCA_937942935.1 uncultured Chloroflexota bacterium
AGTATCATCTGGGTTTCCGCGATGCCTGCACCCAAACACATATGTTGACCCAGCGAATAAGGCGCAAATGCCCCAGACACATTACGACCTTCTCCGCGAGAGAAGCGCGTGTGGTCAAATACAGTTGGATTGGGGAAATATTCTTCCATAAAATGGGTCATGGTTTGTGCGACATAAACTTCACTGCCTGCATCCACACGATACCCATTGAATGTGAATGATTTGAGCGCTGTGCGTGGGGTCATTGGCGCGACAGGATACATTCGCAATGTTTCTATCGCCGCGCCATGAATGGTTTCCATATCCTTCAAATCATGCAATTTGGGTGTTCCGTTAGCGAACATTGCTTTGGCTTCGGCTTTTGCTTTTTCATGAATATGAGGATAGCGTAAAATGTTGTAGATGAAGAAACTGACAGACGAAGCAACTGTATCAATTCCCGCAAAATATGGCGATACAACAAAAGCAACTAATTCATCCTCGTTGAAATCATTACCCAGATGGTCTTTGTTGCTAAGTAAATCATCTACTAAATCGCGTTCTTCATCACTAATATCATCACTGTTACGATGATTATCTAAAATCTGCCTAGCTAACTCGAATGTGCGTTTACGCGCTTTTTGATATTCAGGCGCTTTTAACATGATACGGGGATATAGCTTTAACACCTCAACATTCATCATATAGCGCAAAAATATTTTGACATCCTCATAATACTCGCCAGACCATTGACGTGTCATGACCTTACTGAGTTGCATAGTCACAATTTGTTGCAAATTCGGTAGCACCTGAATACGGTGCCCTGTTTGTAAGGGACGGGCGAAATCATCCACGACACTAAGTAAATAATCCATATGAGGACTCATCGCAGAACGCGCAAAACCAGCACGCATTAACTTGCGATAATAGATATGTTCTTCACCATCTAGTGCGACTAGAAATTTTTTTGTATTCATCTCACGCGCAAACCCACCAAAGAGGGGTTCGCTGGTGAATACATCATTGCCATCGGTGTTCAAAAAGCGATTGGCTTCAATGCCAGACAGCACAGTAATTTCGCGTCCCAACAAGGTCATCCGATAAATAGACCCATATTGTTGATACAAAGAGAATAAATAACTGGTGATGTCCCCTGTCATTTTGAGGGCAATTCCCAAATAGGGAAGTGCAGGGACTTTTGGTGGCTTTGGTGCGGTTGTCGCCCCAATTTGCCATGCAACGGCTGATGTGGTCATTCGATTAGCTCCATTATCACACAAAAACGACCCGATACTGTGAATTTTATCACACATTACAGTTTGGTGAGATAAAAATTTGTTTATCATCGGATGAGAATGGATGCGCCTGCTTTGGTGGTAATTTGTGTGGTTTGGTTGTAAAATGGGGGGCATTAGGTAATTAAATAGTCATATCCACCCTCATTTATACATAAGGGGAAAGCGTATGTTACGGGCAATCGGCTTATTCATCTGGCGTTTTATGGTGATTTTTTCGTTTATTGTGAATATTGTATTGGTCGTTGTCTTATTGGTGGCGGGACTATTCATCTTTCACATCAAAGCACAAGTCGCGCAACCATTGGTAGCGGGCTTACATAGCAGTTTTGTTGGGTTAGATAATGCGACCATTGATTGGACAATCCCTGTACGCGATACAATCACACTGAATACGGTCATTCCTCTGAATACGTGTACAACCGTAACGCTGAATGATAGCGTGCCGTTGGTGGTGAATGCCAATATCGTCTTGCCGGGTGTTGGTAATTTGAATAATGCCCAAGTGAACCTCAGTTTGCCCAATGGCTTGCCATTGCCAATATGCCTCAATTTAGAAGTACCAGTTACTAACCTAGAAGTGCCTGTGTCGTTGGATGTGCGGGCGGTTATTCCCCTCAGAGAGACCCAATTACACGATGTCGCCCAAAATCTACGCTTGTTATTTGAACCTCTCGCGGTTGGGCTGACCAATTTGCCAGATGATTTTAGTGAAGCGGTGACCCTTGTCGGTGATGTTTTGGGTGGGCGTGCCAACTTGCTCAAAGAAAATGAATATACCTTGCAACCGTGGCCCGGGTATTCGATGACGGCAGGGGTAGGGTATGAACTTATCAATGTCCCCATGCCACAAGAATCACGCCCATTGCAAACCGGAATTGTGCCTTTAGGTGGTATCCCATTTTTAGATGATGATATTCGCCCAGAATTATATGTGGATGGCAATACCCCACAACAAATTAACCAACAGGCAAACGCCAATATGCAGACACAGAATATCCCCCCATATCATTATAATGGTGGGCTTGGCGAAATTATTGCGACTGTGAATGGTGGTCAATTTGTGCCACAAACAACTGTGACCGACACCAATAACACCAACCAAACAGATGTAGGCATTATTCCACCACCCGATACCAATTCTAACCCTGTTGTCTCGCCAGAATTGCCCATTGGCGGACCAATTATCACACCTACACCAACACCGAATCCCGACCAAGGGATTTTACCCCCAGCAGGAGGTTGATTTTGACACAAAACGATATGCCCTCAATTTGTGATTATGAAGGCTCAAATTATCGCACCGATTTTTGGGAAGGGCGCGGACGCGATTACGAAGACCGTGTAGAACGGGTCGCTATACGCCGATTATTACCAAAATCGGGCAAACGCTTGCTCGAAATTGGGTCTGCATTTGGCAGATTGACGAATGAATATGCGGGATATGAGCAGGTGATTTTGCTCGATTATTCATTCTCCCAATTGCAATATGCACAAGAACATTATGGACGCGATAAGCGGTTCATCTATGTGGCGGCGAATGCGTATCAATTGCCCCTCAAAGCAGGGGTGTGTGATGGCGCAACCATTATCCGTGTGTTACATCATATGCAAGATGTCCCCAAAATTTTTGCAGAGGTTCGCAGAATCCTCGCCCCAAATGGCACATTTCTGCTCGAATTTGCCAATAAACGGCATATCAAGGCGATGGTGCGTTATGCGCTCCGCCGACAAGATTGGAATCCGTATGATTTAACGCCTGTGGAATTTGTCGAATTAAATTTTGATTTTCATCCGCGTTATATCGCCCAAGAATTGCAAAAAGTAGGCTTTAGCACTAAAAAACGCTTACCTGTTTCATTTTTTCGATTAGGGGCGCTCAAAAAATTGCCAACGAATTTGTTGGTTGGATTAGATGCGACCCTGCAACATACGCCATTTTTCTATACACCGAGTATTTTTACGCTGAATATTGCCAATTCATCAGGTGAAAATGCGCTAAGTGCCAATACTCCCGAAAGCCTATTTCGGTGTCCAGAGACAGGTGAAGATTTGGTGCGCGAAGGTGATACGATGGTGGCACGTAAAAGTAGTTTGCGTTATGCCATCCGCGATGGTATTTATGATTTCAAAGCGCCAATCGAATAAAGGAAGGAAGGGGGGCAGGATGATAAATATGTTCAAAAAGCTAAATTATTGGCATCTTGCGCTTATTGTGATGTTGCCGATTGTTTTGGCACTGATTAACCCCAATTGGATTTTTAATGCGGGGATTGCAGATGATTATATTTATTTGGGCTATCAACTTGATTTTCTGAAATATGTAGATTGGTCGCCCTCAATAGATATGTATTTTATCGAGCGATTTAGCCTCAATTTACCCGCCTACTTTATCAGGCAACTTTTCTCACCGTTGGCTTCTAATTTTATCATCCACCTAAGTGTGTATTATTTGGCGGTTTTTTCGGTTTATGGCATCCTCAACCGTTTGACGAATGCCAGAATTGCCCTCATCATTACACTCCTTTTTGGACAATACCCACTCATTTTGCGCTCAACAGGCTGGGATTATTTAGATGGATATGTGATGGCAATGTGTGCGTTGACCATCTTTTTGCTCACTCAGTCTGTTGGTTCAAAACGTGCTCCATTATATATGATAGGGTCGGGGGTTGCCTTTGCATTGATGTTCAATGGCAATTCTTTCAATGCTGTTTATGCCCCTGCTCTGGCATTATATTACCTTTTTCTGAGTGATTGGCGTGTATATATGATTCGACGCCTAATTATGACAGGGATTTATACTGCGATAGGCGCGGGTATCATGACAGGGATTTTAATGGGTGTGTATTATGCACTCACCCAAAATATTCTGTATGAGAATAGCTTCCGTATTAGCCGTCTGCCAGTCGCTTATCAATTTTCATATTATTTTTCGACCAACTACAGTAAGTATGTTCACCCTCATTGGATATTTTTATTTGTCGCCACTGCTTTCGTTATCGTCTTTAGACCACTCATCTGGAAGCGTGCGTCTTATATGGACTCAGAAAACCCTGCCATCCGCAATTATCGGGTGATTTTGCGAGCGATGTTGGCATTGTTCACAGTTTCATTATTGGTATTGGGATATTATCAATTTCAGGGATATGTTTTTTCGCGGTTACATTTCTATAATACCAATTGGGTCTTAGCCGCTTTTTTGTTTTTGGGGGTAATTTTTGCCCCATTGCTGAATAAAGATAACCAACGTTTTTATAAATATGCCCCGCATATCGCCTTTATTGTGCCAATGCTCCCTCTGATTATTTTTACCGTCTATCCCGATATTTTTACCATTTTCAATCATTATGTGTTGTATATCGGCGCGATTATTTGCCTAATATTGGCATTTTTTCCGAGGATGGGGATTATTGGGCTGGTCGGATTTGCAATGTTCACAGGGGCAATGCTCAATGACTCACGGGGATATCAGAGTTATCATTATCCGCCACGCATGGATGTGTATGTATCTGATAGGTATATGCTTCAGGATATTTATGAGCAATCAGTCAAGATAGCTCAAATCATCAATGCGCGGTATGATAACTTAAACCTCGATGCTTTTCGTATTTTTTATGTTGGCAGAGACCCACATCGGCGCTTGTTTGATACAGTTGGTGGCATTTATTTATGGTCTTGGGACAGAGTGTTAACATCTAATCAAATTGTCGAACAAATTGAACGGTCAGACCGTCCCTTCCGAGAAATTGTGATTTTGACTAGTGCAGACCGCGCAGAAACCGCATTAGCCACACTCGCCGAAAGTGTTGAATTTATTTCACTCGAAACACACACTATCCCATATCATCGCGGGGATATCAATGTGATTTTTGTCCAATTCGTATCTGTTATTCAGCCATCATCATGAACATGCTTAGAAAACTAACCCCATTTCATCTTATCGCCCTAGTTTTATTGCCCATTTTTCTTGCACTCATCAATCCTAATTGGTTATTTAACCTGAGCTTTGGGCATGATTATATCATCATGGTAGATGATTATATTTACACAGGCTACCAAATGGCGCTCCCGCAATATGTCGGATGGTATCCATCGGACATCAAATATTTTATTGAGCGCCTCAGTTGGATTTTACCCAGTTATGCCCTTCATCAAGTCACAACACCCATCATCGCGCAATTTGTTTTGCATTTGGGGATGTATCTTGTGACCCTATTTTCCGTGTATGGTATTTTGAATAAACTCGCAAGTCGGCGGGTTGCATTTCTGATGGCTGTGTTATTTGGACAATATCCCCTCATCATGCGCTCGCTCGGTTGGAATTATCCCGATGGCTTTGCGATGATGTGCCTGACTATTAGCCTGTTATTTTTGACTTATTCAACACAGTCGCGCTGGCGCTCATTATATGTTGTTGGGGCAGGCGGGGCATTTATGAGCATGGTGATTGCTCATTTTTTTAATATTTTTTATGCCCCTGCACTCTTATTGTATGGCTTATTCTTGGATAAACTGTATCAAAAGCCGATGCGGTTGATTATTACGGCGATTTATACCGTTGTTGGTGGGGGGATAGTTTACGGTGGGCTTGCCATCTTTTATTATCAACTTACGGGCAAAATATTGCTCAGTAATGCCCTAAGCACCACACAAGGGTTTGCACAAGGACTCACGTATTTTTTGAGTTATCACTTTAGCGGTGTGCCTGCCTATTGGCATGTTTTCCTCATTTTTGTCGCACTCATGACTATTTGGGCAACCCTCAGACGCACGCGCACATTATCACCCGATTCTCGGCGGATGATGCAGGCGGTAACCGGCTTGTTTGTGGGCGCTTATGCAGTGATTGCGGGTTGGTTGTTGGCGGGTTATTTATATTCTCATGTCTCGTTTTATCATGCCAATGTGGTGATGACTGCCTTTTTGATGCTGGGGATAGTGATTTATAAACCCATCACCGATTTATCGCCAGCACAATTTCGATGGGTCGGGATGATTGCTTTTTTTGCCCCAATGCTCCCATTTATCATTATTCCCCAATTATCATTCAATTGGGATATGATGTACGTTGTTTTGATGATAGGGGCTATTGCATTTGGCGGATTCGCCATCTTTGCTCGTCAACCGATACGCCTCATGCTGATGCTCATCCCATTTCTAATCATTTCTAGTATGTTGGTTGGTGATTCTGTACTCATTAAAATATATACCCCAGACCGTTATCGGGAACAGCGTGTATATGAAGATTCAACCGCCATTGCCAAAGTGATTAATGAACGGTATCCATCGCTTGGGATGGATAGATTCCGCCTATGGTACGATTTTAGCGACCCTAAGCTCTCGACATTTCATGCTGTTTCTAGCATTTATTTGTGGACAGAAGGCAGAAATGCTCGCCTAAACGAAGCCCCGCCACAAAATAGTTTTTTTGAGGGCGACCATATCATTATCATGTCGAGTGTCCATGATAGAGATACCTTGCTCACGATGGCACGCAATACAATTGAAAATCGGGGAATTATCACCTTTGTTGATGAAATAATGGTTGCTGGTGTGCGTTT
>CALDGT010000256.1 GCA_937942935.1 uncultured Chloroflexota bacterium
TTCCCATTTGGGATTGAAGGGACAGGCGCCTGTCAAGATTCTAACCCAACTTGTAACCTCGCCCAACTGATTGCCGATAACGCAGTAAACACCCTCATGCCCGATTTAGCCGCACCAGAGGAAGGGATATTTGGTCGGGTTTTAGATGGTAGTGTATGCAATGCGACCACCTATGAAATTCCCGCATTTCAATCGGGTGAATTACCTGCGGATGTGCCACTAGGCGACCTCAATCCACAAGCGACTTTACCCATAACTTGTGCAGGCATTTGGGATTAAACCATGACATTATCCACACCACTCATCGGCAGAGAGACCGAGATTCAGCAAATTCGGCAGACACTAGCAAATCCCGCCTGTCAATTGCTCACACTCATCGGTATGGGAGGCATTGGCAAGACACGCCTCGCCTCGTATATCTATCAAGAAATGACCAATTTGCCCGATGGTGTGGTGTGGATTTCACTGGAAACACTTTCCACATCCGATGAAATTTTATTCACCCTAGCCCGTCATCCTCATTTTGAGGGGGTAATCAATTCTGCACAAGAAGTTCTGCCATATCTCAAAAACAAAACCATGCTCATCATACTCGACCAATATGAGCATTTAGCACCTCATGCCGACTGGATTCAACCGTTGTTATCATCGTGTCCGCATGTCAAATGGTTAGTAACATCACAAATTGGGCTAAATATCAGCACAGGCTGGCAGATTTATATTCATCCGTTGTCATGGGGAGACGAAAACAGCGCCTCATATCAATTATTCGCTTATCATGCGAATCGGTTGGGACGCGAAAATATCATTCAAACAGACTCAACCGCAATCACGCAAATTTGCCATCACCTAGAAGGTCATCCGTTGGCAATTCAACTGGTCTGCCGATGGTTAAAAACATTATCCCCGCAAGACATCCTGAATCATCTTCATCGCTTCGATTTATTTCAGGCAACTTATACCGATATGCCATCGCGTCAACGGAATTTGTGGGGGGTGTTGCATCAGGTTTGGGAATTGCTTCATCCACAAGAACAACGCCTACTCAGTCAATTAGCATTTTTTGATGGCGATTTTAATCTCGATGCCATATTTGGATGTTGTGATGCGACCTTGCCTATGCTAGAGGGATTGGTGAATCGGTCATTATTAAATAACCAAGATGGGCGGTATCGGTTGCATAGCCTCATCCGTCAATTTGTAAGCCATCATGCCCCGCCCCAAGATTATTTTATCCGCCGATATAGCGATTATTACGTGGGACTCATCACGACACATGCGGTTGGAATTAAAGATGAGCGATACATCCCCACACAACGCTTATTCGATGTCGAATATGCCAATCTCCGCAAGGGGTATCATCAAGCGATTTTGCTCGGCAATCATACATCGCTCGAAATAGGGCTGATGAATTTTTTCTTGTATACCCACACACGCGGGCGAAATACTGATTTTTTCAAATGGCTCACCTTCACAAAAGAACAGGTTAAATCACACACCCCATTATGGATAGTGGCGACATTCATCCAAAATTATATCAGCGTCTCTCGTGGCGATACCCTAACGGACGAACAGATTCAAGCCATCAAATTATGCTCGCAATATGCCAAAACACATCGTATGAATGATATTGTGGCACACCTCATTCGATTAGAAGGGGATATTGCCATGCACCAAGAAAATTATCGCAAGGCGCTATCGGCATTTGAACGCACGGAAAATCTCTTTTTAGAATTAGGTGATGAATTTGAATTAGCGCGGACAGCGAATCGGATAGGCGTTATTCATCTCTATTTAGGCAATTTTGAAGAAGCCAGCACGCATTTTGAACAAAGTCTGGCAATTAAGCGTGAGAAACAAATTTATATCGAATGGATAGCCAGCCTCAATAATTTGGCAAATCTAAAATTATGGATGGGAAACAAAACAGAAGCCAAACGTCATACCCAAGAAATGCACCGCATCAGCGAAAAAATTCAATTTCGGGTCGGCAAATTGCAAGCCTTACAATTAGATGCTTTTATCGGCTTTTTGGATGGCGATAAGTCACCCATTGAAGCATATCAGGCTTATATTCAATCAAATCAATTCTTCATCTGGGGCAAACATACTCATGTCATCATCTATGGGTTATCGCATCTGATGAATCATGCCCCCAACGAAGCGTTATCATGCTTAGAAACGATACAACCCGATGATTCATTTGAACGATTCTGGTATAGCTGGTGCTTGGGGTGGGCATCGCTCCAAAATCATCAGATGGATAAATTATATAGTCACATCAGCACACTCATCCCGATTGTCAAATATTTTCAAGCCGATTTAATGAATTTTATGACCCTGCTATTCTGTGGGATATGGTTTTCGCAGAATCATCAGACATCACAAGCGGAATCTATTTTATCGGCACTATCCACGCATCCGATTGGGGCATGGGGAATTTTCCGCCGTTGGATAACACCCGCTACAAAACCCCTTCCAGAAGATTTGTATCAACGGTTAGTGCGGATTGCGCCACAGTTTGAACCAAAAAATATGCCGACAAGCGATATTATCCCCTCTCTCAGTACACGCGAAATCGAAATTTTGGCACTGGTCGCACAAGATTATTCTAACCAAGACATCGCAGAAAAATGCGCCCTAACGGTTGGCACAGTCAAAGTTCATTTGCATCGGATTTACCAAAAATTGGGTGTGACAGGGCGGGTTCAAGCGGTAAAAGTCGCACAAACCTATCGGTTATTGCCACTCGACTAAAAAATTATATCCTGAGATATATATCCCTATTCATCAAATGGAATTATCCTTTCATCATAGTCAATACAGGATGAAGGAGATATTCTTATGATGAAAAAATGGATTTTATTACTTGCGATATGCCTTTTAGGAGGGATAACGATGGCACAAGATGAGCCAACCGAATTACAAGCAGGCGATACCCGCACCGATGAATTTGGGATTGAACAAGTTTATGTCCCCGCAGGGTGTTTTATCATGGGGACAACCGATGAACAAGCCGAATATGCCCGCACACTAGAAGCACCATTTTGGGCGCTTGGTCGGCTTACAAGCGAACAACCCGCGCATGAGGTGTGCATCACCAAAGGCTATTGGATTGATAAATATGAAGTGACTGTCGAAGCCTTTAATGCGTTCATCAAAGCAGGCGGTTATACCAATGATGCTTATTGGTCAGAGAAAGGTCTGGAATGGCTCAATGACCAAGATGTGAGCAGTTTATCACGCCGTTGCATAGAAAATACAGAACCCACACATCCCAAAACCTGCATCACATGGTATGAAGCCGAAGCATACGCCAAATGGCGCGGGGGAAGTTTGCCCACCGAAGCCCAATGGGAATTTGCGGCGCGTGGGACAGAATCGCTCATCTATCCTTGGGGAAATGAATGGGATGCCAGCAAAACCAATGTGTTAGACAGCGAAGGCACAATGCCAGTCGGCAGTTTTCCAGAAGGAGCTTCATGGGTTGGCGCGTTGGATATGGCGGGGAATGTGATGGAATGGGTCGCAGACTGGTGGGCGAGTGATTATAGCACCATCGCCGATATAAAAGATGACCCGACAGGTGTTCGTCTCTCTGCGATTAAAGTCGAAAAAGGCGGTTGGTGGGGTAGCAATGCGGTTGTATCACGCTCGGCGTATCGTCACTTTGAAGACCCGCCCACTTACCAAGACCATCATATCGGCTTCCGCATCGTAAGTCCGGTGCTGGTAGAAGAAACCGAATAATTGAGGAATTCACACATCCTATCTCAAAGCACCCTGCCCCATGTGGCGGGGTGTTTTTTATTTATTGCATAAATTGGTGCTATAGTTATCAAATTTCAGGAGCAATGAAGATGTACAAAATCCCCAATCATATTATCATCACCAATGGTAAAGCCACCATCGCGGGGCATGGCGGTATTAAAGCGGAATTGGTCGCTCGGATGGTGGTAGATGACGGCTATACCATTGAGCAAACGATGGAAAATTACAACCTATCTCGCGCACAAGTATTGTCGGCAATGGCGTTTTATTATGAAAATCAACAGATATTAGACGAAGCCCGTCAACAAGCCTTAGCTGAAATAAAAGCCAATGCTATGAATCTTGAAAAATTCAAAGCACACTTGGCGCAGAAAAAACAAAAAGCTACCACAGAGGAATAAAAAACTGCCCCGCTATGATTAACGGGGCAGTTTTTATATGTATTATTTACCAGCCGTGTTCTAAGCGGGCGATGAATATCCTTAATGATATATCATTGAGTTATCTCATAAAATTAAATTCAGGGAATTCCTTTTTCAAAAATGCCACAATTTCTCTATGATATTTTACAGCTATCTCCCCCATCTCTTTAGTTTTATTATGCTCAGCTAAAAAATGATCATATTGCTCAGAAGTAAATAGCTTATCTTGCTTATAGGTCGGAATATAAGTGCCTTGAGAATCTACAGTTGCTGAAATAGAAAGCTGGTTAAGAAATTTTTCTAGTGATTCATCAAATCTTTGAAATCTAGTTTCTAATTCTTCGTCTATAAATTTATTTTCAGGATTTTCTCGCAAAAAAATATATTCCTCAACTGTTTTTCTAACATATTCATTTTTCAAATTACGATAAGAAACCGCATCAACAATATTACGAATATCTTGGCTTTTAATAAATGCCCAAAGCCTCTGAAGTAATTGTAAATCAGATTCTCGCCTTTTTTCTGATAAAGGGTCTATATTGTGTTGTTGAGTTGCTTGTTTAGATATAAAATCTGGGGTCTCATTAGATACTCGAAACATAGCCCAATTCAACTTGGATATCCATTTATCTCCATTCGGGAGTATTGTTTTTTCATCACAAATCACATTTACAAAAATTGCACCCTGTAAATTAGCATTTGTCAAATCTGCACCCCGCAAATTTGTACCAGTAAAGTGAGCATTTTCTAATTGTGCATCAATCAGAATTGCATTTTCTAAATCGGTGTGGTCTAAAATGGCATTTCTTAGGTTGACTTTAGTTAAGTTAGCTCCAGAAAGATTGGCACGGGTAAAATTGGCATGTTCTAAATTCGTAGTGAGAATATTCAGATTTTTATCAGTTGCCCGCAAATCTGCATTTGATAAATTTACACTCGTGAAATTTTTACCTCTCAACACACCAACCCGTAAAAATCGCCGGTTACGATGAAGATAGCCCTCACTATTGAGTTGCGAAATAGCCGATTTTGCCTCATCAGGGACTTGGCTACGAATCTGTTTAATCAATTTAGATTGAATAGAAGCATCATCAAATAAACCGATAATACCCAACAGAAAGCCGATAATACCTGAGACCAAACTAAAACTTGCCCAACCTGCTAGGGCTGAGAGTCCTAAAAATATGATTGATAAAAAGAGGGTTGCTTTCCAAAAAGACCGAAGGAGTATTCTTATAAAAGTTATCAGTGGCATTTATTCATCCCCTAAATCAGAATTTTGGTGAGGCAGGAAAGAGATATTCTCCCCTGCCATAATATTTTCTCTACCAGCCGTGTTCTAAGCGGGCGATGAGGCGTTCTGGCAAGCCTGCATTCCGCATTTGGCGTTGGGTTTCGGCGATGTTGTATTCAATGCGCCGATGTTCAAAAATCCCTTTTTCAAAATCGAGGATGGCATAGGCGGCGCGTGGGTCGGTATCACGCGGTTGCCCAACACTACCCGGATTCACAATCAACCGATGCCCATTGAGCAAAATCGGTTCATCATATACGGGGCGGTGTGCTTCTGTTTCGCCTGTTTCGCTCAACATTTGATAAATCACGGGTTGGTGGGTGTGTCCCACAAAACAATAGGGGGTCTCAAAATGTGGAAAATTAAGCGCCGCCACGAGTGGTTCGAGGATATATTCCCAAATTGGTTCGCGCGGGCTGGCATGTACAAGGGTGTATTGACCAATCACAAAAGTGGTGGGGAGTGCTTCAAGCCAACGGGTATTGGCATCGGTGAGGGTTTCGCGTGTCCATTCGACAGCGCGTCGTGCATCGGGGTTGAAGGTGCGAATATCCAAACGGTCTAAAGCCGCCCAGTCATGATTTCCCGCCAAGCACAAATGGGGGAGTTGTTGTAATCGTTCTACACATTCATTTGGAGAGGGTCCATACCCCACCACATCACCCAAACACCAAACATAATCCCATTGTCCTTTGGCATGTTCGAGGACGGTTTCAAATGCCACGTAATTGGCATGAATATCTGAGATGATTAAAATCCGCATAAGCGCCTAGACCTATTTTTACAAACGGTTAACAGTTATAAAGTAAATGTTACCACGAATTTGATTTCGTAGCGAATGATGAATCTGAAAAATTCACTAAATTTGTCTAAGTGGGCGTTAGGTACTAATCACCCACATCACTTAAAGGCTATTCTTTGCCAACAACATTATCTTGCAAGCCATCGGCTTTGAACATTTGCATATACATCGCATCGAGCGCGGTGGGGGTGTGCCTGCCCATGAGTGATAACAATCCAAACATCCAACCACCCAAAATAATTTCACGTTTCTGATATTTAATGGCTTTGATGATTTGGTCTGCAACCTCATGCGCTTCATCCAAACGCACACCGGGGAAACCTAAGCCAGTGTCTTTGAGCATTTGCAACACCTCTTCTCGGTTTTTTTCGCCTGCCAGCATGGGTGTATTGACCAAACCGGGCGAGACCATCGAGACCGAAATGCCCGTCCCATGTAATTCACGGCGCATGGCATCGGTAAAACCATTTAACCCTGCTTTCGATGCACCATAAGTTGCTTGACGTGGCACAAGGGTTAACCCAACAGTGCTACTCACATTGACAATCGCCGCTTGTTTGGGCTTGCGTAATAGAGGAAGTGCCAAACGAGTGAGGTTAATTGGCGCAACAAGGTTGGTGGTGATAATGGCTAAGACGCGCTCGGCGGTCAGATTATCGAGGGGTTCTGTGTCTACAATCCCCGCATTATTGATGAGGACATCCAAATGCCCAAATTTTGATTCGGCTTGTTTGACCACTGTCTCAAGTCCTGTGGGGTCGCCAATATCGGTTGGGACAAGCAACACATCACCATCAGGGCGGTTCAATTCGGCTTTGAGAGTTTCTAATACCTCACCACGACGTGCCACCAAAACCAATTTACTGCCCATGCCCGCGAATTTGCGTGCGAGTGCCATCCCCACTCCAGATGATGCCCCTGTAATTAAAACGACTTTTCCAGAAAAATCTTGCATCCCTTTGGGTGGACGGAGTTTGTTGACGACAAATAAAATTACACTCACAACCAAAACGATGATAATTGTCCACAACAACCATGCAAACAAATCCATACAACGCAACCCTTCATTTTATCTGTATCAATAAAAAACTGTGTGATAGCGCATCACTCTCACACAGTTTAACCCATTTACCAACAAACCGCCAAATTTTTTTGTTACAATCTATTGCCGATTATTTGGCATTTCGGCGCATAAAAAACCATTTATCCAATTCGACACCTAAGAAGGTCAAAA
>CALDGT010000257.1 GCA_937942935.1 uncultured Chloroflexota bacterium
GCCCACGTTAATTGTCGAAGTGCTATCACCATCTACCGCTACCAAAAAAAAAAAAAAAAAATTTCGGTTATATGAAAAATATGGCGTGTCTGAATATTGGATAGCCGACATAGACGGCGGATATATTGAGGTTTGGTCACGTATAGATGAAAAATATGCCTTTGTTGGGCGATACACCAGCGATGAAGCCTTCATATCGCCCATTTTAGGGCAAAAATTGGTCAATGCGAATACGATTTTAGCTTAAACTGCTTTTTCTTTTACCCGTTCAACAAATTCATCGAACAGATATAGCGAGTCATGCGGACCGGGCGATGATTCTGGGTGATATTGCACACTGAATGCGCCTAATCCTTCATGACGCAAGCCTTCTATTGTTTGGTCGTTCAGATTGATATGGGTTACTTCTGCGCCGTGTAGGTTGCTATCGTGACTGACGGCAAACCCATGATTATGGGCGCTGATTTCGACTGTCCCATTCATCAAATTTTTGACAGGCTGATTTCCCCCGCGATGCCCAAAGCGCATCTTTTCGGTCTTTCCGCCAAGTGCCAAACCGATAATCTGATGCCCCAAGCAAATGCCAAATACAGGCACTTGTCCCATCAAGTTTTTGACATTTTCAATCGCATAGGTCACGGCGGCGGGGTCACCCGGTCCATTGCTGAGGAATATCCCCGCAGGATTTTGTGCTAAAACTTCTTGATAGGGCATATTGGCAGGTACAACACGCACCCGCAAGCCTCTATCGGTGAGCATCCGCAAAATATTGCGCTTAATGCCATAATCATAAGCGATGATGAGCGGGGCATTATCGGGATTATGATAGGTATTATACCATTGCGGGTCGCTGTGTTCTGTCCAGTTATAGGCTTCGGGTGTGGTGACATCATCTACCAAATTCCACCCCGACATATCGGGCGATTGGCGTGCCAATTCGATGAGGGCTTGTGCATCTTTTGCCTGTTCTCCATTGGCGATAGCCGCCCGCATTACCCCTTTGCTACGGATATGACGGACAAGGGCGCGGGTATCTACCTCGCTCAGACCAATCACACCTTGCTCGCGCAAATAACCGTTCAGGTCGCCACGATTACGCCAATTACTGACCACTGGACTGAGTGAGCGTACCACAAACCCAGATACCCATACTTTTTCCGATTCGACATCTTCAATATTGATACCTGTATTCCCCACATGCGAAACGGTCATTGTGACGATTTGTTTGTAGTACGATGGGTCGGTGAGAATTTCTTGATATCCGGT
The DNA here is from genome assembly GCA_937942935.1 of uncultured Chloroflexota bacterium. Classification (GTDB taxonomy): domain Bacteria; phylum Chloroflexota; class Anaerolineae; order Aggregatilineales; family Phototrophicaceae. The sequence goes on from CALDGT010000257.1 coordinate 1,267, forward strand.
CATTGAGGTATTAAAGACCAGTTCACCTGTCTGAACACCATCTGCACCCCAACCCATCCCAGAAAATACCCGTCCGTCTTCCAGTGCCAGCAATCCTGTCATATCCTATCCCTTTCTAAATTATGCTATATGTGTAGGGGCTTGCCATGGCAAGCCCCTACGACCGATGTGCGATATATAGGGGCGAGGCACGCCTCGCTCGTGATGAACCTATTATTTCAAATATTTGCGGAATGTATACGATGACCGCTTAAATCCGCCTTTTTCTTCATAAAAATTATGTGCATCATTGCGATGAATGCCCGATGTGAGCCACAAATAATCACAATTATTTCCTCTGGCAATCGCCTCGATATGGTTGATGAGTGCCAACCCATACCCTTTTGAGCGATGACCATCCGCCGTTACTAAATCTTGAATATAAATACTCCGCCCATTCAGTAGGGTGGTAGATTGCCGAAATCCTGCCAATGCGACAGGGGTTTTGTTGGTTTCATCTTCATAGACAGCCAACAACCGATAGCCTTGTGGGGTCATAATTTGGAGCAAACTCAAAAATTCTTCTTCTTCCATCGGGCGCAATTCGCGCATGACAGGAAATGCACTTTTGAACTCCTCTACGGTCATTAATTCGACAATTTTCATAAAAAACTCCTTTGGTATGTGCTAAAAAATATATTCTAAGGTTTATATAGGTTGTGCGGACGCACAAAAGCGCGTCCATACAGGGATGATATGATAATCAAATTTGTGTGTCGTAGGGGCTTGCCACGGCAAGCCCCTACAGATGGTATGATTATATCAAGAACGGTAATGGCTGTTAATCGAAATATAATCGTGGCTCATGTCGCATGTCCAGACTGAAGCATAACCATCTCCCATATTGAGGTCTAGGGTTATCGAAATCTCTGTGCTGGTGAAGATGGCTTTTGCATCTGCTTCATGATAATTTGTGCCTGTGCCATTTTCAAATATCACCAAATCATGGCTTGGCGCATCTATCCCTTTTGCGATGGATAAAATGGCTTCATTTGGATTAAATGCTACCCCTGCACGCCCCGCCGCCGCCATAATCCGACCCCAATTGGGGTCGCCACCATAAATCGCCGTCTTAACCAGTGGAGATGTTGCAATGGCATCGGCAATTTTACGAGCAGAAGCATCATCTGTAGCATTTTGAATGATGATATTCACCAATTTGGTCGCGCCTTCACCATCACGGGCGATACTCTTTGCTAAATCTTCACAGACGATAGTCAAAAACGAGATAAAATCGTTATAGTCATGGGCAGAGTCAATCGTCACGCCACTTTCACCATTTGCCATTAGTAAAACGGTGTCGTTGGTACTCATATCACCATCTACCGTGATGCAATTAAATGTGGATTGATTCGCTTGTTGAAGCGCCATCTGTGCCTGACCAGCTACTAATTTCGCATCGGTGACGATGACGGATAGCATGGTCGCCATATTGGGGGCAATCATGCCCGCGCCTTTGGCAATACCGGTGATGGTATAATTGCCATTAGCTGTTTCAACTGTGATAGATGCCATTTTGGGGGTTGTATCGGTGGTCATGATAGACTTGGCGGTGGTTGCCCAATCAGACCCTAATGCCTTATGTGCCAAATCAATGCCTGCATGAATTTTATCCATTGGCAATTGTGTTCCAATAACCCCTGTAGACATGACCAAAACTTCATGAGCATCACATCTGATTATTTTTGCGATAGCTTTGGCGGTTTCACGCGCATTTTGCAAACCTTGTTCACCCGTAGCGGCATTGGCACAGCCTGTATTTACCGCCACAGCACGAATATCATCGCTATATCTGCTGAGGATTTCCATCCCTAATAACACAGGCGCGGCTTTTACCTGATTCGTTGTGAATACGCCCGCCGTCACACACGGTACATCACTGACAATCAGCGCAAAATCGAGCAAGTTATTGGGTTTAAGCCCACAGGCAACACCCGCTACCCGAAAGCCTTTTACAGGCAAAATGAAATCCGATAAACTCATAACGCCTCCAAAATCTGGGTCAATTTATCACATAAGCTATCTACATGACTTTTTTGGATGATGAGGGGTGGCACAAAACGGATGACATGCGTCCCCGCGTTGATGAGCAACAAGCCGTGTTCGTATCCCGCTTGGATAATGGGGTCTACTTCGCGTGAAAATTCCATGCCGACCATCAAACCACGTCCGCGCACATCCACAAT
>CALDGT010000258.1 GCA_937942935.1 uncultured Chloroflexota bacterium
CCTTTGGAGCATCAGACACCAGTCTAATATCAGCCGTGACTCAAAAAATCTTTGGTCGTTCATGATTATATTTTTCTGGGCTTTGGGAATGTTATTCTTTTTGACATGGAATGCTAAAGAAAATAAAGATTTAGAAAAACCTGCATAAAAACCACACCTTACCAAAAAGCATCTCATAAACAAGTAGTCACTCACACATAAGTGACCGCTTGTTTATATCTACTTCACCATCCCATAATCCATAACCTATTAGATGAAAAATAAATAACGCAATGGGTTAGTTATTGATAAATTTGCGTCTATTTTGAATTTTTTCTGAAAAATACGCCACCAAAATTCATAAAAAATCCTTAAAAATGCTATACTCTATCACAAACTATTTACAAACCGTCTACTTGGAGAACATTCGATGATACGCAAAGCACTCTTAGCATTACTCATCATCACATTATTGGGGTTATCTGCAATCACGCTGGTCGCACAAGACCGTGTTGTGGTCACTATTTATGGCGCATATACCGATGGCGCAGACCAAGATATTTTTATGCAAGATTTAACTACTTTTGCCGAAGCAAATAATATGGATATTGTGTATGAAAGTGACCCCGATTTTGAAACCAATGTAGCCACCCGCATCTCTGATAACACGCCCGATATTATTGGGTATCCCCAACCTGCCCTCTTGTTGGCAAATGCGGAAAATGCGATTGATTTGCGCGATATATTTGAGATGAGCTATTTGCAAACCCAATATAATCAAAGTTATATTGACCTCGCAACCACCCCTGATGGCAAAGTAGCGGGGATTTGGGGGCGCTCGACATTAAAAAGTTTAGTTTGGTATTCGCCAACCTGTTTTGGGAGTGCGGGTTATAGCGTCCCAAACACATGGGCAGAATTGATTGAACTCAGTGACCAAATGATAGCCGATGGCAATACCCCATGGGTTGCCTCAATGGAAGATGGGGACTTAACTGGTAGAGTTGGAACAGATTGGGTTGAAGATATTTTGCTCCGCACCACCACACTCGAAAATTATGACCGTTGGACAGGGCTTATCCCCGATTCACGCCTGCCATTCGCCTCTGCGGAATTACGGCGTGCTTGGCAGGTGATGGGCTACTTTTTGCTCACGCCTAATTCTGTGCTAGGCGGTACAGATGGGATGCTTGAACAACCTGTTGAAGATACAGGGTTGCCCCTCTTAGATTGCTCGGCATATATGGCAAAACAAGGCACAGATTTACGCGGTTGGATTTTAGATGAACAACCCGATTTGAATATCGCCCCAGATGGTGATTTATTTTATTTCTATTTCCCCGCCATTGATATGCAATATGGATTACCTGCGCTAGTTGGCGGTGAGGTATATGGGTTATATAGCACCAGCGAAGAAGCCCGCTTAGTGATGGAATTTTTAAGCACTCCCGATTCGCTCA
>CALDGT010000259.1 GCA_937942935.1 uncultured Chloroflexota bacterium
TCCATTAGCAACACGCGCCGCCAACATGGGCGCTTCTTGATAACTTTGTGATAATACCGCACGAGGAGATGTCGTCAAGATGCCCAACAACACGATTAGTAATGCCGATATCAGATAAAAACGTTTATGATTCACCATAATAGCTCCATTTTATTCTGGCTGTTGATTCTTTAATTGCTTTTCAACCGCATCTAATAGCCGATTAGGTTCAAATGGTTTGGCAATATAATCTACACTCCCAAACCGCCTCGCAATTTTTTCGTTGTTCGCATCCACATGGGCGGTCACGGCGATAATCGCAGTATTGGGCAATTGTTTCCGCAAAACCAATATCAGATTACGCCCATTAATATCGGGCAAATCAAAATCCATCAAAATAATATCGGGACGAAGTTCACGCGCCGCTACCGCGCCCTTTAATCCTTCAACATAATGATGAACTTCATGCCCAACCGCTTGAAGAATGCGAATCATCATCTCTGCATTGTTAGGATTATCTTCGATAATTAATATCTTGCCCATTGCATTGTTCCTCTCGACTATTTATCAGGCTTAATAGATAAACTGCTCCAACACCGCCTCTAAATCGCGGAAGGTAAAAGGCTTGTGGATAACAGCATCAAAATTGGCTTTTTGAATATCTTGCATATCGGCAGGTGTCACCAACCCAGTGATAGCGATGAGGGGTTGGTTATGTCCCTTGGTGCGTAGTTCATGTGCCAACGCATACCCCGACTTTTCACCATACAGAAAAATATCTATCATGATAATATCTATCGTATCATCTAATTTTGCCCACAATTCATCTATTGTGGTGACAATAGTCAATTGATGCTCAACCGTCTGAAAATAGCGGGTCATCAACTCAATGTCGTTTCGTTCATCTTCAATATATAAAAATTGCATCACAATGTCTCCTTAATAGATTGGTCACCGCTATTTTGAGAATGCAATAGGCTGTTTATTGCCTCTAAGACACGTTTGCCATGTATCGGTTTCTTGAGGTAAACACTCACACCCAAAGAATCTAATTCGGCTAATTCTTTATATGGTGATAGCACCACCAGCATCAAAGAACGAGTTTCTTCATCATCTCTGAGGGCTTTAATCATTTCAATCCCCGACTTATCTTGGTCTATATCTACCACAATAAAATCGGGCAAAATCCCTTTGGCTAATAACAAGCCTTCTTCTGCATCTGCACTTTCAAACACATTATGATTTTCTGATTCAAATACCTTCCGCAGGTTAATTCTGGCGCCCGATGAGACAGCCACAACCAAAATATTATAATAACTGAATGGGTCTACTGTGCCACTATCAGATACAAGCCCAACTAAATTTGCATCGGCATTTTCGGCAATTGTGTTCAATTGCTCTGGGGTGGCTAATGGCAATTCAAAGCTAAAGGTTGTGCCTTGCCCCACCACACTGCTGATATTCAGTTCAGAACCGTGCATTCGGCATAATTGTTGGCAAATATCGAGTCCTAAGCCTGTGCCGATGAATTGGTGTTCGGTTTTGGCTTGCACAAATCGGTCAAAGATGGTGGCGAGCATCGCCTCTGGGATTCCGATACCTGTATCAGTGACCGCAATAGACAATTTATCGCCAACCACTTTTGCCGACAGAGTTACGCTACCACTCTCGGTATATTTGACAGCATTCGACATCAGATTGAGCAAAATTTGGCGAACCCGTAATGAATCTGCCCAAACATCGGGCAAATTATCATCATAATCGGGGCGCAACTGAATAGATTTGCCTTGCAATAACCCAGTAATTGTCGAAAACACACCGCTAAAGGTATCTGACAAATTCACCGCACGCTGGTCTAGGGTCAATTTGCCCGCCTCAATTTTGCTTAAATCGAGAATATCATTAATCAGACCGAGCAGATATTTTCCGTTGGTCAAGATGGTGTTCACATCTTTAGCAAACACCGCATCGAGCGTCTTTCCGTCATACATTTCGGGCATTGTGAGCATAGATGTGCCATAACCGATGACCGTATTGAGTGGGGTACGCAATTCATGGCTCATATTCGAGAGAAAGACAGATTTGGCATGATTCGCTTTTTCGGCTTGTTTCCGCGCTTCATCCGCTTCTCGTGTTCGGTCTTCGACCCGTTGCTCTAGGGTGGCGAATAGTGACTGCAATTGTTCAATCATCTTATTGGTGCTGTATTGCAAACTGGCAATCTCATCACTGGTATCAATATTGGCGATACGAGCGCGTAAATTGCCCTTTTCTACAGCTTGTAGTGTATTCACGGTCTGATTCAAGCGTCTAAAAATCACCCGTTGAAAAAATACAAAGACCGTTAAAGAAGTCGCAATCAGTGTCGCCAAAGACCCCAAAAAGAAAAGGAGCATGATGCTACGTTTTTGAAATTCTGCCGATGATGTATCGCTTTGCACATACAAATAGGTGTCACTTCCAGATGTGCCTGTTAGCCGTGACACATTAAAAATGAATTGTGCGCCTTCGGTATCTCCCCAATCGGTGATGCTATCGGCATTTTGTTCAGAGAACCATGCCGCATTTAGAAATGGAATATCGGACACATTCGACTGAGAATACGCCTCATCCAACGAAAATATCACTTGACCATCGGGCGTCGCCAAAATAACCTGTTGGATGTTATTCCCAACCAAAAGTCGCAAAGAATCGGGGTCATTGAGTGCGACTAACCGTACTAACCCACCATCAATCAATTGAGATGGCAATTTCACATTTTCGATGAGTCGTTGGTCTACCTCATTCACAAACCGATTGATATAAAAAACGCCAATGCTGGTTAGAATGATGATTTCAATGAAAATAACCCGAAAGCCAATTTTGAATATTAAGCTATTAGTCAACTTTTGCTTGAACATATACACCCTTCATAAGATAAGGATACATCATCTATTATTAAGTTTACTGGAATTGTCTCAAAAAGCAGGTGTTTTCATAAATTTTTCATATACTGGCTTTTTGGTATGAATGAGGGCTGTTTAGTATGCCAGTTGATGCTATAGCTTCAGGTAAAATAAACCATTTCTGAGATTATATTTG
>CALDGT010000260.1 GCA_937942935.1 uncultured Chloroflexota bacterium
TTGTGGCACTACTTCTTTGTTGACCAGTAATTCCAAAGCATTTTTTTCATCGCTGTTTTGGTCTACTTGTTGTGCCAAATAAGCCAACACCTGACGGGTTGTCTCTTCTGGCAAGATACCCCAAACTTCTGGTGTGAGTTGGAATAAGAAATTGCTATCTTCTTCGTTGAGGTAAATGAGAGTTTCGGCAGATAATTCACTAATCAGCCCCGTTGCAAATGTGGTTGAATTTTCTCCCGATGGGGCTTGTAAAACTCGTTTGGGAAGCCAAACACTATCAATCGCCGAAATAATATCGGCACGCAGTTTTTCTTGATTAATACCAAAATCATTAGAGGCGGTGATGAATGCCCCAATGGTGTTGGTGGTTGTAGATTCCAAATTGACGATTTCTGGAATTTTATCGAGTTCGGCTTCAAGGCGTTTGGTCAGAATTTCTAAGACTTCTTCGCTGGTGATACCATTTGCTTGAGCCAAAATGAAGGTCTGGGGTAACTCAATGGGAGGTAACAGTTCTTGTTTTTGGGCTGTCCATGAATAGACACCAAGTGCCATTAATACGACAACCATCACAAGAGTGAGATACCGAAAGCGGATTGAAAGTGCGGTGATACTACCGAAAATTGCTTTCATATAGAGCATCTTCTCCAAAATATGTGTGGTTTTAACAACCTTTTTATTATACGCCCCCTATGCGGGTATCTGTCAATGAAACTTGTTAAATTTTTCTCAAACGCTAATTAAATTTTTTGTAATGTTGAAAATGAGGCGATTGGGGCATATTAAAGCAGATGATTTTGGGGAAGGGATTTTAGGAAAGATGGGGCTTGTCATCGCAAGCCCCATCTTTTTAACGATAGGGTGCGCTATGATAGACCCAGACTGCGGGACCATCTTCTTCGATATTTGATGACACAAAATCATCATATTGTTCTGCTACCCACCGATACAACCAATGGGCATCGGTGATGGACAAATTGACACAGCCATGACTACGACGGAATCCGAATCCATCATGCCAATATGCACCGTGTAATGCCCGACCTTCATCGAAATACATTGTCCAAGGGACTTCTTCGATGAGATAATAATCATCGCCAACCACACCACCTGTCATATCGTCACGGGTTTTGCGGAAATAAATATGATACATGCCCTCGCGGGTTTGCCATTGTGGAAGACCACTAGCGATGAGTGTGGCAAATAGGGGTTTATCGCCCTCAAAGGCAATGACGACTTGCTCAAATAAGTCAATGCTCACCCATCGGTCTGTATCAATTTCGGCTGGGCGGTCTAATGGTGATACTTTGCCGACATGGGTTTGGATGAGCCATTTATCCACCCCAACCTGATACCATTCCCATCCATCAATCATGACCGATGAATAAATATGGAGCAGGGTATAACGGCGGACAATTCCATTTGATTCGACAGGCGAGCCACCCGGTTCTTTGCTAGGGTACACATTGATGAGCGCCCAAGCGACAGGATATTTAGGAAATTCGCCATTTAAGAAGATGCCACTAAAACTAGAGACAACAGAATTTGAATCTTCTAAAATATCTTTGTGTACCCATTCATTGGCATTGATACGCACCCAGCCATCTTGCTCACCCAAAACGGTGACAAAATTGAATCCTGCTTCTTGCATCCGCACAAAATTACCATTCGGCGCATCGAAAACTTCCATCATGCCATTGACACGCATATAACGGCGGTCATTCATGAGGTTATAATCTACGGCGGCACGCTCAAATGTAGGCGGAACATAAGCCAAAACATCATCTGCGGGCAATCCATAGGCTTGTGTAGATGAACATCCATCCAAACAATCTTGGGTATGAGCAAACGAAATTGACGTGATAATGAGGCTAAATATAGTGAAGGCAATATATATCAGCAAACGGTAAGTCTTCATGGCACAAATTCCTTGTTATAGCATACTCACAAATGAGGCAGTTATTTGAAATTCACTCTCTTTTAGGTTAACATCATTTGTGTGTGCATGACAACGACTGTACCCCTACGGCAACCTAACGATTTGCCCATGACAATTTGCCTATGCACGAATTTGATAATTTGAATTGCCGTATTTTTAATTTGGGCTATACTACGTAATAATCGGTATTTTGTAGGCGTGTACCTCAGCAGGAGGATGAAATGCGTTTATCTAAAAGATTTTTTGGACTGATAGTTCTCATTGCGCTTTTTGGCGCGACTATCAGCAATTCGGTATGGGCGGTTGAAGTTGAACAAGAACAACAATCGCGTTATGTAACCCCTGTCCTCATCGTAAATGTGAGCTTTATGAATGTCCGTAGCGGTCCCGGTACTGAATATGGTGTGTTGCTCACAGTCCCTGGTGGTACAGAACTACCCGTTTTAGGTGTTGCTCGTGATTTGGTTTGGTATCAAGTTTCGACGGTGGTCGGCGCTGGCTGGGTGAATGTCGAAAATACAATCCCCCGTGGCAATTTTAGCAATGTGCCTTATGTGTCTGCCCCACCATTAACCATCGAAAATGTGATTGGCTCTACAACGACCACCACTACCACCACCACAACAACCAGTAATGCCACAACCTTGAGTTCTGGTGGGCGTGATTGGGGTGTTGGTATTTTGGCATCGCATTTCACCCGTTCTGCCGCAGACCCCAATGCTTTCTCCATTGGAGAAATTCAAGTGAATCCAGATGGCGTTTTCCCATTATTAGATGCAGTTGGAAATGCCGGTCTTTTGTGGCTCAAGATAGATGTGCCAAATATGGGTGTAGTGTGGGTTGAAGGTCCAAAGACCTATTTCCGCCCATTTGCCTGCCCCGGTACAAACTTTAGCGTGGCAGTATTCCTCAACACCGTTTATCCCGGTCCCGGTCCCGATGGCTCTGGTTCATTGGATGGTAGCATCTCATTTGCGGCTGGTTTAGAAGCCTATATCCTCGATGCTCGTAACGGATTTTATAAAGTAGAATTCCAAGATGGCGCAACAGGCTGGATTCGCCAAGAAGAATTTAGCACCCGTCCACAATTGAATAGCCCATATTGCGATGGTCGTGTTGCTACCACAGTCAATGGTGCAACAACCACAACTTCTACTAGCCCAACTGTTGTACGTTCTGCCGCCCGTGTGATTATCAACACAGGGAATTTGAATGTTCGCAGTGGTCCGGGGTCTGAATATGCGTCTGTGGCAGTGGTCGCTGGTGGCACAGAGTTAGATGTCATCGGTTTTGCACCAGATAGTGTTTGGTATCAAGTCCGTGGCAATTTTGGCGTGGGCTGGGTCAATAGCGAATTCACCATCTTTAGAGGCAATGGTCGTGGTATTCCCATTGTGACCGACTTCTCTAACGCATCATTAGCACGCCCATCTGCCACCATTACCAATGCAGTTACTTTGTATGCCGCACCAAACCCAACACTGGGGACAGTCGGCGCATTGTCTGGTCCATTGGATGTGTTCATTGTGGCGCGTACAGCCGCTTCTGATTGGATTCAAGTCGAAACTGCTATTGGATTCGGTTGGGTACAATCGGCACTCGTCCGTATTTCTGGCGATTTAAGCCTTGTGCCTGTGGTTGGTGGCTGATAATCTGCCAAGTGCTTAGATTTTTTTTTTTATAAATTTTTAGAAGGGCGCACATTGGTTGCGCCCTTTGTGTGTTCGCTAAAGGATAAATCAAAATGGATAAGTGGATTACAAATATCCGTGAATTTTATGATGGTCGTACCACCGAAATGCTCCCCTCTGCTATTTTTGGCACAGGTCAGAATTTACTGCAAAACCTGAAATTGCAACAACGTATTCGCATTGGTATGTTGCCATGTGTGAGCGCAGAAGAACCCTATGTGGCAATGGGACTGATGACCTTGCTTTCATATCTTTTGGAACGTTGGGGTGATGTGCGTGTGTATCGGCTCTTTTTTCAGACCGATGTTGAACCCAAAAATTACCAATGGACATTAGCCGATTCTCAACATACCGATGATGATTGGGTATTCGACAGTTTAGATGAAAATGCTGTTTTATCTGGCAAACTCGTCAAGTCGGGTAATACATGGAAATGGTCATTACATCTGCAAAATGACCTTGCAGAAGTAGGTGAGGAAGAAAAAACATGGGATTATGAAGCCAATTCAGTTGCAGGGCTGGTGAATCTACTCGAAAAAGCCTGTACAGACATTATTGCTCAATTTGATGTCACCGAAATTCACCCTGTTCCCGCGCCACCCACCGAAGCCGATGATACTGCCCTTATCCGTTTATTGCGCGGTGTTTTTGAGTGGCAACTCCAAGTTTTATTGGTGTTATACGATAAGGGATGGGAAGAAGCCGATATTCGCAAAAAATTGGATGAAATGATACTCTTGGGAAACCTCACCCGCGATGATTTTGGCGCATGGGCGGCGACTTACCCTGTCTCTCATGCCTTACGTAATGGATACGCACCTATCCCTGACTCGCTTGTGACTATGCTCGATGGTTATACAGATAATTTTGCCCCCCATACCCTATACCCAACCATCTTGTTGGCACGCGCCTTATTCAATGCAGGTCACTCCCCCCAAGCATACGCGATGCTAGAATCGGAGACCGATAAAAAGCCACATAATGTTTATATTTGGCTCATCAAAGCTGATATTTATCGGCGCGGGGGCAGAATCTGGGATTTGGTTCATGCTTATCAAGATGCCATTTTGCTCGGTGCGGTGAATGCCGACTTGTATCAACAATATGGAGGGGTATTAGAGTTATTAGACGAAAATCCCACCCAAACGTATGCTTTAATTGAGCCTAGTAAGGATGATGAGTATAGCGAAGAAGAAGACCTTGTTTGGGAAGCTATTGAATCTTATGAAAAAGCCATCCAACTAGACCCCGACAGACTCGCTTGTTTGCAAAGTCAATTGTTATTGTTGGTAGATTTGGGCGAAGAAGATGACCGCTTATATGATGCCTTTGAGACACTCATCAAAAAAGATGCCAAAGGAGAGCATGTGCGGGCAGTGGTTGATATGGCATATAACTTATCTGATATTCCGACATTTGCCCAAGTGCTTTACGATTATGTCGAAAATCATCCCAAGCGTGCCGATTTGTGGGTGAGCCTCGCGGTACTTGCCATCCATGATGAAGATTTTGAGACTGCCGCCGATTACCTTGACCAAGCCGAAGATGTGACAGACGATGAGACCGTACTCGCTGATGTTGACCGTTTGATGATGACAGTGGACGACCCAGAATTTGAGGAAAATTTGGGGAGTATTTATGCGGTGGTCAGTGGCGGTAATAAAGTAAATACCCAAACTATCCAATTTTTAGAAGATACCATCGAAAAAGCCCCGATGATTCCAGAACCGTATTTGTATTTGGCGCAGTCGTATATGATTTGGGATAAAAAAGACCACGCCCTCGAGACGATTCAGCAAGGGTACGAGCAATTGCCAGATAACCCCGAAATTGCCGAATTATTGGCGCGATATGAATGGGATGGGGGCAATAAAGATGAGGCAAAACGTGTTTTGACCGAGAGTTTGGCGGTGAATCCAACTTATGTGCCTCTGATGGCGCGTATGGGGCAAGTTTTATTTGAACTTGGCGAAAAAGATGCCGCCAAAGCATGGCTAACTCGTGCCGAAGCCTTATCTCCGCGTGACCCGATTTTGGCAGAAGTTCGTAAATTCATCGCCGATGCCATGACGAAAAATTGAAAAATATATCTGTAGTGGCATGAACTATCATGCCACTAAGCCAACTCAATTGGCGTAATCTTCCCATGCGACAAATCGCGCAACGCATCGGTAAAGGGCGGAATATCTGCTAGAGCAAAGTGCGCCATCAATGTGATTTCTACCTCAAAAATTTCTTCTTCTAATGCGCCATGATGCGCTTCTATGAGCAATTTCACCTGATTATATAAATTATAGGGTATATCCATCCCCAAAAGCCTTTTTTCGATTTTTAGCATGGTTGGCAGGCTATTGAGGGCGATATGTGCCGCCTCGCTATAAGACCGCACTAATCCGCCTGTGCCGAGTTTTGTCCCGCCAAAATAGCGCGTCACCACGATAGCAATATCACCGATTTTGCTCCCGCGCAAAACAGCTAATACAGGTGGACCCGCTGTGCCAGCAGGCTCGCCGTCGTCGCTCATGCCTTCAATCACACTACCCCCATAACCCACGCGAAAAGCATACACATGATGAGACGCATCGGGCATTTCGGCGCGGATTTGTGCCAAAAATGCCTTTGCATCATCTACACTAGGCGTAAAACTCACAGAGGCGATAAAGCGTGACCGCGCTACCTCTGTTTCTATCCGATGAAACTTCTCTGGAATCAAATACGGTTCTGGCATGGCTTATCTCAATAATTCGGGATTTGACATGATGAACATCCGTAAAACAGGTGGCTCGATGAATAATACATTTTGTGGACGCTCTACCCGCAATAACCGCTTTTGCACCAGCATCGCAATCGCTTGCTCACTTTCGGCAGTCGGTTGATATGGCACCAGATGAGCGACCATCTTGAGGGTGTGTTGCTCAATTGGGGTCAGGCTTGCCCAGAGCATGGCACATTCATCTCGGATAGAACGGCGAGAGGCTAATTGACGGAGTAATTCTTCATCTTGGCTATCGCGCGGGTCGGTGATATTGAACGATTCTAATAAGCGGAATCCAGACCGCAATAAACCTGCATAATTGCCTGTTGCCCATGTTAAAAAGCGGATGGTCGCTTCTGGATAATTTTTATTATTCCGACTCATCAAGTTATCCACCATACGGCGAGCATCAATCTCGTTATAGGGTCCCACATATAAAATACTATCGGTGAATAGCTCGATGAATGGCTCCATCTCGAGGTGGGGCAGGTCATATAAATCCACCAGATGATTGAGTGGGGCGCGGGTGAAGGTGAGGTAACTAAAACGGCGTTTATTCGCATCACGCAAGCCACGTAAGGTCTGAAAGAATTTGGGGGGCAAATTTTTGAGCATGTCCTCAAATTCATCGAACATCAAGACAATCCGCGCACCAGAACGGAATAGAATATCTAACCCACGTTCCAGATAGCGCAAGCCCATGTAGGTATATAACGGATTTGTGCCATCTTGGAGTGTTTCATAGAGTGCATAGAATTTTTCGGCATCGGCTCGCTCAAATTTTTCAAACGGATAAAATGCCATCAATAAACGGTGCATGATAAGTTCATACCCCGCCCAGCACCGAAATTGTTCGGTATCGGGTGTGACGGGTGGCAAAGGACCCAACATATTGGGATTGATAATCACCGCCTTAAAATCATTTTCGCTGGTCAATTGCAAATAGGCTTTTTGCACCTCATAACTGCCCAGATGGAGCAATAAATTAGATTTTCCCACACTGCCCACCCCGACCAATGAACAACAATCCGCCGCACGCCACCTATCGGTAACATAGCGGACTTCTTCACGCCGAAAATCGAGGGGTTGTCCTTTTGCGCGGTCAGATGACATGAGGCGCTCCTTTTTTGATAATGGTGGGGCATGATAATGATTCCCCCAAAATACACACATTACATTATAACCCAATTACGCTAATATTGTGCGCCAGTGTATTTTAACACGATGAGCCAGACTGTCTTTCTGGCAATCCTGTTTTTTAGGAGTATTGACTATGCAACAAGATAGCCCCAAGCAGTACCGATTCTACGATGGGGTGATGGCACTATTCATCACCACATTGCTCCTCAGCAATTTGCTCAGTAGCGCCAAAATTATTGATTTAGGTGTGTCTATTGGCGGATTTGCATTTGTTTTTGATGCAGGAACACTCATTTTCCCGATTTCGTATATTTTCGGCGATATTCTGACAGAGGTATATGGCTATAAACGCGCCCGCCGTGTGATTTGGATGGGCTTTTTATCCTCTATCCTAATGGCATTTTTTGTCTGGTTAGCAGGTGTTTTACCCGGTGAATCTTTTTGGTTGTCGCTCGATGGCGCAAATGCGTATCAGACCATTTTAGGTGGGATTACTGGGTTGGTTGTCGCCAGCCTTAGCGCCTATTGGGTGGGTAGTTTTAGTAATAGTTATATTTTGGCGAAGATGAAAATTGCCACTAAGGGCAAATGGCTTTGGTCACGCACGATTGGCAGTACGCTGGTGGGGCAGGGGGTGGATACACTCACTTTCATCACCATTGCCACCGTGTTAGGGGTGTTTCCTGCCGAGATATTCATATCCCTAGTCATCACCAATTATATCCTCAAGGTGGGAATTGAGGTGATGATGACCCCCATTACATTGCAAATTGTGTCGTGGCTCAAGCGCGAAGAAAATGAAGATGTGTATGACTACGATACGGTGTTTAATCCATTTCGGATGAATGTATGAAAAGTTGGGGCATGTGATTATGCCCCTATTTCATAGGATTCAACGAGTTTTAATTCTGGATAGCGATATATCCGAATTGAACCATCTGCTCGGAGAATGGCTAATTGATTTCCGTCTGGCGAAAATGCTAAACTCTCAATTTTTATATCTTCATGACGTGATAGGACATGACCATTACCAAAGCGGATTTTCCATGTGCTTTGACTATCAATATAAGCTAGTCTCATTGGGTTTTGCGGATTAAATGCTAATGCCCGTATACTGCCAACTCGATATGATTGAAATAATTCTATCTGACGACCTGTTGGCATCTCATAAATAGCGACGGTATGTTCATTGATGGATACTGCCAAACGCTGAAAATGAGCGTCAAAGCGTATAAATGGAAAATATCCTCGTTGGATAGGAAACGAAAACAAGTGCTTTCCCAAATAGGTATAACATCCCCCATGGACTGTTTCAAAGCCACCTGCATCTTGTTCTCTGACTATGGCAATTTCTTTTCCAGAGGGTGATATGGCGCTCATAACAAGCGTGTGTTGCTGATATTCATCTCCAATGGCGATATTTCGTTGTTGTGCTTTTTCGAGTGCATCTATCATTTGCACACCACGAAAATTTTCATAATCAAGATAAAAGCGATTTTGTGGGGTAAAATCCTGTGCCGATAAATCTTTGACAGTAACCACTTGTTTTGTCGGGATATGATAAGCCTCATGGCGTGGCAATAAAAAATGCCGATATAACAAAAATTCTTCATTTTTAGAAATGCCAATGAATCGTGCTTTGTTGGTATAAATAGGCTTTGATATGCCACATTCCCAAACCCATATCCCACGCGGGTGATGTGCAACGAGATAATGAGGAGATGACCAACGTAACTGGGTGATATAGTCGAATGTCATAACGAATAACCTGATAATCAAGATAAAAAGCCCTCTTGATGCAAGAGGGCTACTATCTTTGTTAAATATCCAAGTTCCGCACACGCTTGGCGTGGGTTTGAATAAACCGCTTACGTGGAGGCACACTCACCCCCATCAACATATCAAATACCTTATCCGCTTCTGCCGCATCATCCACCGTAACTTGGAGCAGGGTGCGTTTTTCGGGGTTCATTGTGGTTTCCCACAATTGTTCGGCATTCATTTCACCAAGACCTTTATACCGTTGGACATTGACTCTTTCTGGGTCTTTGAACTTTTTTAGTGCCTTATCCAAAATTTGTTGTTCATTCAAGCCCGGTTCGTTATACAGATATTCCATATTTTTGCCCTGACGGAGCAAGAATATTGGCGGTTGGGCGATGAACAAATGACCTTCTTGAATGACATGAGGCATGTGGCGGAAGAAGAAGGTGAGCAATAAGGTGCGGATATGCGCCCCGTCTACATCGGCATCTGCCATGAGGATAATGCGTTGATAGCGTAATCTAGTGACATCGAAATCTTCATGAATACCGGTACCAAGCGCGGCGATAATGGCTTTTACCTCATTATTGTCGAGGATTTTATCCAGATGAGCGCGTTCTGTATTCAAAATTTTACCGCGCAGGGGCAAAATCGCTTGGAAGTGACGGTCACGCCCTTGTTTGGCACTATTGTGAACGAAGACACCGCTGGCTAATGCAAAATTATGTGTATTGGGGACTTCAATATCATACACGTCTATGCGTTCTTCAAGTGCTTCAATACTCACAATGCGGTGATTATATGGCACACTTTCGAGCAATTCTTCTTCATAAACTTCTGCCGAGTAGGTATAGAGGGGCATAAGCGCGTCATCAGGTGTCAAATCTTGGGCTTGTTTATATGTGCCATCACGCAACATAAACCGATGGTCTGGGGTGCAGATAATTTCTTCGCCATTGTCCAATGTTACCCGAATGACAGGTGCATTTCGTTTGGTGATGCGTGGGTGCAAAATTTGTTCAATCCCAATTTTTCCATCATGCCGAATCGTATAGCAAAAATGGGTTTTGCCTTCTGCTTGTTCGGCGATGATTTCTTCAAAACTCAAATGCCGACCATCCGCCAGCGCGATTTTTGTATCACCAGAAAAACATCCGCCTGCACTATCGCCTTCAACGATGTACAGTTCGGAATTGTTATAACGCCCATGCACCGAGCAATCGGCTAATTTACCGGGGAGGGTGCTACTTTCGAGCAAACTGGGACCACTTCGCACCAAATCGCGGGCTTTTTTGGCGGCTTCACGAGCGCGTTTGCTCAATAAGCATTTTTCGATAATTTTGCGACCCTCACGCGGGTTCATTTGCAAAAATTCTGCGAATGCTTCAGATACCGCTTGCGAGACAACCCCTTGTACTTCTGGGTTAAGCAATTTCACTTTGGTCTGGCTCTCGAATTGTGGGGCAGGGTGCTTGACACTCACAATCGCGGTGATACCTTCCATTGTATCGTTACCAGAGAAATTGACATCTTTCTCTTTTAAGAATCCTTCACTCCGCGCATAACGATTAATCACACTGGTGATTGCCGCCCGTAACCCTGTCAAATGTGACCCGCCATCGGGCGTGCCGATGGTGTTGGCAAATGCCAATTCGGTAACGGTGGTTGAATCGGTATATTGAAATGCGACTTCAACACCAATGGTATAACTTTCTTTGCCTTCTGCGCCAATAAAATCAATTTCGCGCTCGGCATGAACGGGGTCATGTAAGGCTTTGCGATACCGGTTAAGATACCGTACAAATGACCGCAACCCGCCTTCAAAATAAAATGTCGTCTCTTTTGGCAATGGTTTTATGCGCTCATCACGGAGCGTAATTTTGACTTTGCGAGTGACGAATGCCATCTCACGGAAACGGTCTGCGAGGGTGGAATAATCGAAATGATTTTTGTCCATAACGGTAAAATCGGGGATGAATCGTTGAACCGTCCCTGTGTATTCATCCTCTGCCATTTCACGAACTTTTTGGACAGGACCCACAGGTTTACCTTCGCGGTAAACTTGTTCCCAGACAAATCCATCACGATATA
>CALDGT010000261.1 GCA_937942935.1 uncultured Chloroflexota bacterium
CCCAATACGCACTAATAAAAAATGCCGCCGTGTTGGGGTCTGTGTCGCGGGTTTTGGTGAATAGCGTATAACTCCATTGCCCGACGCTGGCTTCTGTCCCGGTGTATAAAAAGAAAAATGCCACCCCAAACCACACAATCGGCAATTTGATGGTATCGCGCAGGCGGGCAGGCTCGACTTGCTTGGGCGCTTCGGAATCGCTTCCATCTGTATTCTTTCCGTCATCCCACAGGTGTGCGGTGAAAAAGAATGTGAGCGCCAACCCAACTTGAAATATCCCCACTGCCCAATACCCAGAGCGCCATGTGGCGGTATTGAGGGCGATATTCATGATGATTGGACCCGTTGTCGTGCCGATTCCGAACATGGCATGGAGCAAAAACAGCAAGGTGCGGTGATGATGCGAGATAAAATTGTTGATGGCGGCATCAATCGCGCCACCGCCCAACCCTGCCATGATACCGACCAGCATCGCCATCCACCAAATCGGCACGATGGTATAACTGAATAAGGCGGTGGCGGTGAGGGCGCAACTGAGCGCGAGTAATTTGCCAATGCCGAGCATGGCGACCAATTTGCCACTCAAAACGGTGCTAATGACATAGCCCGCCGTGACACCGATACCGATTGCGCCGAGCGCATTAATAGGAGCGCCAATGCTCAGGTGCATGGAGGGCCACGCGACACCCAACAAGCCATCGGGCAAGCCCAAACTAATGAATGCAATGAATGCAATCACCAACAAAAAAAGTCCCATTCCAGATTTTTTCATCAATATTTCTCTCAGTTAATCGTTTTATAAAACCCCTCAATAACAACCATCCTATTATAACATGACACTTAGCAAATGGATGCTAATGGTTTTTGTGGTATGCTGATGATAAGGAGGGGTATAGCTACCAACACAAGGATATATACAATGAAGCCTATACACTACTTATTCATTTGCTTGATGATGCTCCTGATGATGCCATTTTTGAGCCAAGCCAGCACATCGCAACAAAATTTTACCTGTGCCGATTTTATGGGGTCATTTCCATTAGACTACATAGATGATTATCATGCCGAAGGATTAATTAGGGAGCAATTGACCAACACCTGCGGGGCGATTTGGTCAATCGAAATCGGTTTAAGTGGGTCATTCACCATTAGCCTAAAAAATTATATGTATCCCGATTCCAATATCGCGGGGTTGGCAGACCCTGTGTTATCGGTGCATGATGAGACAGGGGTGCAACTGGCATATAACGATGATATTGATACCAATGGCATGAGATTGGACTCATTTCTCATCACCGATACCTTGCCTGCGGGTCAATATTTTATTTTTGTGGCGGGAATCAATAGCACAATCGGCAGTTATGAATTATCGGTCAGTGTCGCTTTAGAACCACCGCCACAACCCCTCCAAGCGGTTGTATTGCCCATTATCGTTCCACCACAACAACAACCCGCCCAACCGACAGCCTGCGGATTTAACGACGCCAATTATCAGACGTATGTGGATTTGGTGAGCGGAGATGACCTCACACTCAATGCGTCTGTGACAGGGATTAGCATTTCGCCGTGTGGGGATGTGTGGAGTATTCAGACCTTTCGCCCCTATCGGCTGGCGGTGGGTGTGGTGGGGTATTCGACCATTGATTGGGGCGCATTGCCAGACCCCTATTTGGTCATGTATGACGCAGGTTTGAACATCATGGATGAAGATGATAATTCTGGCGGGGAACAGTCTGCGTATATCGAAACGGGCATGTTGGATGCGGGGATTTATCATTTTGGGGTGCGCGATGTGAACGGGGAATATGGTAGCTATGAA
>CALDGT010000262.1 GCA_937942935.1 uncultured Chloroflexota bacterium
TCATTTTATAGGTGTTGGCGGGGTCTATGCCCACATCATGAAAATAAAATGGGATTGCCCCAATTTTGTTGCCCGCATCCAATTGTGACTGCATAAATTGTAGCCCATTTTTCACCGCGCCCGCATGAAAAATCGTGTCATCGCTCATCATCAAAATGGCATCGGCTTGGGCAGACCGAAAGGCGAGGTTCATAAAATACCCCCACGATTTGCGCCGAATCGGTTTGCCATCTACCTCCCCGCGATTATGTTGCACGATGGTGATAATATCTTTTTGCAGGGTTAACCATTCCACCGAGCCATCATCGCTCCCGCCATCTACCACAATAATTTCGTGTGGGATGTCGCGGGTTTCCTCACGGGCGCTTTGAATCGCCAATTTCAAAAAGTCGAAACGGTTATAAGACCCCAATACAATCGAAACAACGGGTGTATCTGCCATGATGCCAGCTCCTTTACTGATTCATCCGTCTCATGCGGTTTTTGATGGCGCGTAACGGGGCGAAAATTGCCCATGTGGATAACATCTGCCGATACAACGGGCGTTGTGTTTGCTTAAACGCTGTCCACTCCCGATTAAATTGTTTATGTTGGTCTTCTGTGATTTTGACATGATAACGGATAGTAGACAAAATCGTGTTGAGGCGGTTATCTAACATGCTGGCATATTCTGGGTTCACCTGACCGCTTGCCGTTGTCGTCTGTGCGGTGGTTGAATCGGCTAAGAGTGCCGTATCAAAAATACTTTTGAGGTTGGTCGGGTCGTGATATGGCACAAAACGTTCTTCAAAATCGGTTGCCAAATCTAAACTCTCAATGGTGCGCCCTTGCTTGACAAAAATCCCCCACCATTGGCGCATCAATTGCCCCACATCGGCATTCCAACTGTCATTGGCGCTCAACATCAACCGCGAGGGATGCGTGAGGCAATGCAACACCAGCGCATTGGCGCAGGGGATGATTTCATACCCCTGATGCAACAACTTAAAGCACATATCCACATCGGAGGCATAAAACACATAGGTATCTTCATTGGCATACCCCACATCGCGCAGGGCATCGGATACATAAATGCCATGATTGAGGTAATATTGCCCAAAGGCGGTACTCACTTTGTATTGGTCTTGGGGGTCATGCCCAATATCATGAAAATAAAATGGCACAGCGCCCACTTTTTTGCCTTGCGCCAATTGCCCCTCAATAAAGTCTAAGCCTGTCTTGACGGCGCCCGGATGAAAAACGGTATCATCGCTAATCATGAGGGTATATTTGCCTTGTGCCGTCTTGAACACCAAATTCATAAAATATCCCCAAGACCGTCGCGGGATGGGCTTATCCTTAAATGTCCCCCGATTATGCTGAAAGATGCTCACCACATCTTTTTGTGCCAATAACCATTCTGCCGAGCCGTCACTGCTCCCGCCATCCACCACCAAAATTTCGTGTGGGATGTCTTTGGTCTCTTCACGGGCGCTCTCGACTGCCAATTTCAAAAATTCTAAACGATTATATGACCCCAGTACAATTGAAATAATCGGTTTTGTTGTCATTATTTATCCTCATTTTGAATGACGAAATCTGCATAAACGGGGATATTGGCTATCCATTTGGCATATCCCTCTGCCATTGCCGCGCGTGCTTGGTTGCCGATTTTGGCAAAATCTTGTTTTTGAATAAAGCGCCAATCCTGAAAGGTGGTCATGTGGGGTTGTAGCCGATAGCCACGCTTGCGAATTTTCCATGATAATTTGTTGATGGCACGATACAAAATGCCTTTTTCTGACCATAACCATCGGTAACGAGGTTGCACCGCCCCAAACAAAAATCCGGTTTCGCCATGAGTAATATACTCATTCATCGCCACCTCATCATACCCAATCACCACACAACCACTCGCCATCGCTTCTAAAAATACAACCCCAACCCCTTCTATGGCGCGTGGTGCGATAAAAACATTGGCACGCCCTAAGAGGTGCAAATAATCTTGAAAGCTGGTTAGGGTTTCATGCGTCTCTACCACCGTATGATGAATTTTTGGGGGCAGAGCATAATATTTTTCGGGCTTAATGCCCGGGTCTATGGCACTACGGAAGATGAGGCGCTTAATTTTTAATTTGCGACAAATCGTTTTTATCAGACGGTCATGAAAAAAACCTGTCCGATTCCAATAGAGCATAACGCGCCCATCATCAAATGAGGCTTGTGGAAAATGGTCGGGGTTAGAAAAATAGCGCACCGATAAATACGCCAATCCCAAGTCTTTTGCCATTTCTTCTACCGCACGGCTAAATGAGACAATCTTCACCCCAGCATGATACTTGATTTTGGGCAGGTGATTGATTGCATCTGCCATCGGTATCCATATCACAGGCACAGGATATTTTTCCATCCACGCTTCGGTGGGGGGCATCATATAAAAGATGATTTTCTCCCCCGCTTTGGGTGCAGGCAATTCATCCAAGCCGTTCCACGCCACCTGACGTATATCGGCATACGGCGCAAGCGGGTTAATGAGCAAATCGTGCATAGACCCGCTTGTGGTGATATGCCATTCCAAACAATAGGCAGTGATAATCGGTCTCGTATCGGCTTTGTTTTCCATAGCGACCATTAGGCAATCCGTCTTAAAATAGCAAATGCCCCCATCCATTTTGGTGGGATTTCGAGGGTATACATATTGGGATTTTCTGCCAAAAATTCATCCACCGCCACCTGTGCGCCCGCCGAGAAAAAGCCATAATCATCCACGATGATATAACCATCGCGCCCTAATACCGTATGCAGAAAATCGAGCGCGACTTTAATCGGCTCATAAAAATCGAAATCCACATACGCAAAACTCACCTTTTGGGGCAGGTTCTCGGTGTTTTTGATGGTGGTCTCTATGAATCCTTTAATCAGGTGGGTGCGTTCTGGTGGAAAATGAACGGCTTTCAATTTGCTCTTGACCGATTCAATCGGCACACTCATCTCGCCCGCGTATGCCTCGATACTGCCCAAATTGAAAATATCATCTATCAACACATCTTTTTCGGTGGGTTTGGGCAAGCCCTCAAAGGAATCGAAAACCCATACGTGTTTGGTGGTGGGCAAAATTTCGTGCGCCATCAACGCCGTTGTTAAACCCTGAGCGCACCCAAATTCACAAATATCACCCGCCAAAGACATGGTATGATACAACCCACTCAATATCCAAAAGGCTTCGGGTTTGCTTGTCCCCATCAGGGCATGTAAAAGGGCATTGCGTTTGGCATCATACGGGATATGAGGAAACACATATTCAATAAAACAGTGTTGCAATTCATCTAAATATTGGTAATAGGTACGATTGGCATTTTCGTCTGTCGTGACGCCCGCATGATTTAACGCCATCAAATAAGTATAGGTCTGTTTGCGAATGACACGCAACCCTAACGGGCTAAATAAGGCATTGACGATTTGTTTTATCATGATTCGATTTCCTTTTTCCCCTCATCAGATGAGGCTCGGTTCAATGGATTAATATGAAATAGGGTGCCAAAACGGGCGGGTGCTAATGGCTTAGGGAATGCGATGCTGTCCTTTTAGGGGATACTCTTGGGCGATACCGCCATCTGCTAAATATCCAAAAGCATCCATTTGCTTCTGACATGCCTCATAAATTTGCGCCTTGAGCGTTGAATCGAGTGTTTGCTTGGTTTTTCGTTCTTCCCCTTGGCGGATATTCTCATAACCGGGTAAATGGGGGTCACGATTTTCTAATTCGCGCATATTTTCTTGGCTCGATAACCACCGCACTTGTTCGGCTTGCTCCTCATTAACAGGCTTGCCCAAAAATTGGGCAATTTGTTGAATATGAATGATAGGAGATTTCTGCAAGTCTTCATAGCGTAAAAATAAGGCTTGGGCATGTTTTGAGGCATAGCGCCATGATTGCACATGCTCTGACCATCCGCCATAAGTATACGCATTGCTCAAGACACGGTTCACAAATTCCCCAATTGGCATAAATGTCGGCGGAGAAAATGATTCGAGGTCATAATAAGA
>CALDGT010000263.1 GCA_937942935.1 uncultured Chloroflexota bacterium
AATCCATGAGGCAATCTTATGACCACCGAATTTTTGCTAGATGATGCGATTCGCAAAAAGTTAGACCCTCTCATGTTGATTGCGAATAAAGTACGGGGTGGCGCGATTAAGGGAGAACGCCGTTCTAATAAACGGGGGACAAGCATTGAGTTTGCTGATTATCGCAATTATACACAGGGCGATGACCTGCGCCGACTCGATTGGAATGTGTATGCCCGCACCGACCGCCCGTATATCAAAGTTTTAGAAGATGAAGAAGATTTAGCCGTCCATTTGTTGATAGATAACTCCGCCAGCATGGATTTTCCAAATCCCAAATATGCTGACCCAGACGCACAATCTGCACCTACCACCACTCAAACTAATAAATTTTTATACGCCAAAAAATTGGCTAGTGCCTTGGGATATATCGCCCTTAATACCAATGACCGCATGAGCATGATGGCGCTGAACCCCATTGGTGATTCATTTTTCCCGCCTGTGCGCGGACGGGCGCAAAGCATCCGCTTGTTACGATTTGCCAAAGGATTAGAAGCCAATGGCACAACCGACCTGAATACCGCGCTCCGTCAGTATGCCTTACGTGCAGGCAGGGCGGGATTGTGTTTTATTTTCACTGATTTATTTTCGCCATCGGGTTATATGGACGGTCTGAATGTGTTGCTCGGCAAAGGACATGAGGTGGTGCTGGTGCATTTGCTCTCCCCAGAAGATTTGATGCCACCACTCGCTGGTGATTTGCGCCTGATTGATGTCGAGACGGGCATCACCCAAGAGGTGAGCCTCGATAGCACCTTGCGGGCGGCATACATCCGCCGTGTTGAGGCGTGGCAAGATGAAATCCGCGCCGAGTGTTCTAAGCGCGGGGTGCATTATGTGTTCATCAGCACCGATACAGGGTTAGAACGTGTTTTGCTATACGACTTGCGTAAAATGAATATCCTGAAATGATGGTTTAATTATGAATTTTCTTACCCCACTCGGTTTTTTTGGCGCATTGATGGCAATTCCCATCATTTTGTTATACATGCTCCGCTTGCGTCGGCGCGAAGTCACCATCTCTAGCACATTTTTATGGCGACAAGTGTTACAAGATGCCGAAGCCAACACCCCATGGCAACGGTTACGGCGCAATATTTTGCTCTTATTACAATTGCTCATACTCGCCTTTTTGGTATTTGCATTGGCGCGTCCGTATCTCACTGTGCCAACGGTTAGCACAGGACAAATTACCTTGTTATTAGATGCCTCTGCCAGCATGAATGCGACAGATGTATCGGGCGGGATAACACGGTTTGAATCTGCCAAGCAACTCGCGGGGAATATCATCAACACCTTGCCCGAAGGTGATACGATGACGATTATCCGTGTGGCACAAATTCCAGAGGTGCTTATCGCCACCAGCACCGATAAAAACCAACTCCGCACTGCCTTAGCAGAAGCCCAACCGAGTCTTGCACAATCCGATTGGGATTCTGCGCTCAGTTTAGCGGCGGGCAAAAGTGCGGTGATAAACCAAACATTGGTCATCATCGGCGATGGTGGCTTGCCAGAGTCTATCAGCCTAGAAGGATTAGATGCGACTGTGCGTTATTTGCCTGTGGGGGAGTCATCCGAAAATGTGGGCATTAGCGCCCTTGCTACCCGCCGATTGGTGAATAATCCGCCAGAGTTATTTGCCCAAATTACCAATTATGGT
>CALDGT010000264.1 GCA_937942935.1 uncultured Chloroflexota bacterium
GGAAAAGCCTATCAGAAATCCCCGCAGAGACGGCAGAATCCAAAGCGATGAGCAAAGATTTACAAAAACGTGGATTCAAGTTTGTCGGCTCGACTATTTGCTACGCCATGATGCAATCGCACGGCATGGTGAACGACCACACGCTGGATTGTTTTAAGCGCCAAGAATAAGGTTATAATAGGAAAAAGAGTGTAAAGAAAGGATACTGCTATGACCGATACGATTGAAATAACCCTCAAATTGCCTGCTGATTTTGTACACGATGCAGAAGATTTTGATATGCTCAATCCAGAGACAATTTTGCATGTTTTACGCCAAGAATTGGACAATCGTATTATGGCATTTGTGGATGCAGAAGTGAAAGCCTATCGTGCAGAAAAACGTACAGAACAAGAAAAGAATAAAAGTTCGTGATGCGTGTTGTATTGGATACCAACTTGATTATCTCTGGGTTGTTATGGATGGGATTGCCACATGAAATTATGCTATTGGCATATCAGCATCGAATACAGGTGATAGCAAGTGAACCATTGATTGAAGAACTCAAAGATGTGTTATCAAGAGACAAGATAAAAAAGTACCTCAATCGTATTCAAAAAACACCAGATGAAATGATAAATTCACATTTAAGTCATGTTGTTATCATTGAACCTAGCTCAATTCCAGAAGGAACTGTTAGGGATCTAAAAGATGATAAAATTATAGCTTGTGCGGTTGGTGGGCAAGCCGATTACATCATCACAGGGGATAATGATTTGCTCATCCTCAAAGAATATCAAGGGATTCGTATCGTCACCGCATCCGAATTTTTAACCATCATCCAGAAAGGTCAATAATATGCCCGATATGCTTGTGAAGCTCTATGCACTCCCCCCACTCGAACCACACATCACCCGCCAATCCGAACAAGGCATCACCATTCGGCGCGGGATTGCCCCCGAAAAACATCTCGTCTTGGCGTGGGTAAAAGACCATTTCGGGGATAATTGGGTCAATGAAGCCGATGTCGCCTTCGCGCATGTGCCTGTGGGTATTTTTCTCGCGGTTAAAGATGGTGAGTTAATCGGCTTTGCCTGTTACGACACCACACGGCGCGGATTTTTTGGACCCACGGGTGTGAGCGAAACGGCTCGCGGAAAAGGCACAGGTGCGGCATTATTCATCGCGTGTTTACATGATATGTGGGCGCAGGGGTATGGCTACGCGATTATTGGTGGTGCGGGTCCAACCGAATTTTATACGAAAATAGTGGGCGCAACCGCCATCCC
The DNA here is from genome assembly GCA_937942935.1 of uncultured Chloroflexota bacterium. GTDB lineage: Bacteria > Chloroflexota > Anaerolineae > Aggregatilineales > Phototrophicaceae. Next base: position 1,269 of record CALDGT010000264.1, read on the forward strand.
CGATTCTATACCGGGTGTGTATGCGGGAATGCTCGGTTACGATTTTGATGATGAGGGGGATTAGCCTCATCATCACAGACGAAAGTTTATTCTGTTTCCCATGGGGTCATCAATTGAACAAAATTGCCATCCGTATCGGCAAGGGTGGCAATCCATCCCCCGCCCATTTCATAAGGCTCTTTAATGACCGTGATACCCGCATTTTTTAGCCTATCAAATTCTTCTTTGACCAATTTTGTTTCGATGTTAAGGATAATTCTGGCAGGTTCTTTCGCTTGCCCTATCACTTCAGAATGTTCGCCAATGCTTAATGAGCAACTGCCCACTTGCCACATATACCATCCACCTTCTTCAGCCATATCGGCGGGTCTGGCAAAAATTTTCTCATAACATTCTGCAAGGGCTTGGGGTTGGGATGTCCCCAACATGATGGAATTCAAATTGAGTTTTTGTGAGTTATCTTGATTGGTCATGGGTTAATTTATCCTCGCATATCAATCTTTAGCCTGTAAAAGTTTGTTCATTGAACATCTTGATTATATCATACAACTGACCATCCGTTCTATTAAAATGCGCGTTAAAATTACTACATTTGAGTGTTTTAGTGGTCAAATGTTCAACTATTACCAGTGAGAAAATATTTAATCTCCTACTCAGTGGCGTGGTTAATAAAAGTCTCATATAACCTTTTTTATCATCTCATCTACACGAATTAGTTAAGAAGTATTTATAAAGAGGCTATTTTGCACCATTTTCCTCTCATTAAACGTATATATAGCTATAAGACAAACCAAACCCTAATCGTGTATAATTGGGGTATATAAACTTGGAGTAGTTAATATGCGTGTTATTGTACATACAGGAAAAGGTGGGGTGGGCAAAACCAGCATCAGCGCCGCCACCGCATTACGCTGTGCAGAGATGGGCTTAAAGACCATCGTCATCAGCACCGATACCGCCCATAGCCTAGCCGATTCGCTCGAAAAGAAAATTGGACCAGAACCCATCGAAATTTATCCCAATTTATGGGCGCAAGAAGTAGATGCCCGTTATTCAATGGAAAAATATTGGGGCAAATTTCAAGAATACATGGTCGCCGTATTCAGCAAACAAGGCATAGATGATATTGTCGCAGAAGAAGTGACCATTCTCCCCGGTTTAGAAGAAGGCGCTCATCTGTTATGGATTAATCGCTATTTTGAAGAAAATTTCTTCGATGTCTTGATTGTAGATGCCGCCCCCACCGCCGAAACTTTGCGCCTATTAAGCCTGCCAGATGTCACCCGTTGGTGGGTGATGAAGGTATTATCCCTCACACGCGGTATTGGGCGGGTGATGCGCCCGATTAATCGGGTGATGGGACGTGCTATGCCAGTTGTCCCCGATGATGAAGCATGGAATCAGGTCAAAGTGCTATTTGATACGCTCGATAAAGTCCGTGACCTGATGACCAACCCAGAAGTGACCAGTATTCGCTTGGTGGTCAACCCAGAAAAAATGGTCATCAAAGAGACACAACGCACCTATACCTATCTCAATTTGTATGGATATGCCACCGATGCCATTATGTGCAATCGGATTATCCCCGATGATGTCACCGACCCCTATTTCAGCATGTGGAAGACCAATCAAAAAGAGAACATCGCCTTCATCGAAGAAGCCTTTGGTGGATTAACCATGATTAAAGCCCCCCTGTTTGGTGGCGAAATTTCGGGGTTAGATAAACTCCGCAAATTAGGCGAAATTTTATACGGAGATAAAAACCCCACTGAGAAATTGTTCACGGGCAAAACCCACAGCATCGAAAAAGATGAACAAGGTGGCAATTATAGCCTACGTGTTCCCCTGCCCTTTGTAGATAAAAACGATATGGATTTGTATCGCTCACGCGATGAACTCACCCTGCGCGTGGGACCATATCGGCGTAATATCGTTTTACCGTATGCCCTATGGGATTTAGAGATTGCGGATGCCAAATTTGAAGAATCAACCCTCTGTATCCGATTCAGTAAAAATTAACGATACTCTCCTTGGTGGGCGTGCAACTGGTGCGCCCATCACACAACCCGAATTGATTATTGTGGATATGACAGAAGAAGTGGTATCTACTCCTTTACGCATCCCTCAACGCCAATTGAATATAGACCCATCTGCTGACCCTTCTTTTTTGGATGACCCAGAATCGCCTGTTCAAAATCCGGTATATCGTCCCAAAATTGCCAATGCGCCATCGCCAGAAGATAGCACAGTCGAAGAACCGACTCATGGTGGGCGTTCTTTGCGGTTGCAATGGCGCTATTTTCAGATTATTGCTTTCGCAGGCTGGATGTTTGTCCGTGTGCTATTTTGGCAAGTTTATGCCAACCGATTCTTTCCAAAATGGGTCGAAAAAACCAATTTGCGCCGTTGGATAGGATACACCCGCGAATTTCGTGCTTTTGCCATCAAACGCGGGGGTGTATTCATCAAATTGGGGCAATTTATTTCTACCCGTGTGGATATTTTGCCAGAATCTATCATCAACGAACTAAAATCGCTCCAAGATGAAGTTCCCACTATCCCCTTCAAGCATATTCTAACGGTGTTAGAACGTGAATTAGGCGGGATAGAGATGTATGAATTTTTGGATGAAACACCAATCGCCGCCGCCAGTTTGGGGCAAGTGCATCGTGCTAAACTCAAATCGGGCGAAAAAGTGGTGGTGAAAGTGCAACGTCCCAATATCCGCGATATTTGTTATACCGATTTGGCGGCGATGCGCGTCGTGGCTGGAATTGCCATGCGTTTTCGATTCATCTACAACCGTTCTGATGCGGTTGGGTTGGTGAACGAGTTTGGCAAGGTATTGCTAGAAGAGTTATCATATAAGCATGAGGCTTATAATGCCCAACGATTTACAGCGATGTTCAAAAATATGGCGGGGGTGTATGTCCCACATATTTATGTCGAATATTCCACTGACCAAGTTTTGACCATTGAAGATGTGAGCAATATCAAAATTGATGATTATGAGGCGCTCGAAAAAGCGGGGATTAATCGTAAATCGGTGGCAAAACGGCTCATGGATACTTATCTACATCAGGTATTCAATCATTATTTTTTCCATGCAGACCCACATCCGGGGAATTTATTTGTCCGCGCACTCCCCAATGACGACCCATCCCAAGAAACACCTTTTGACCTCATCTTCATTGATTTTGGGATGACTGGCTCACTCACACACGAAATTGCCGATGCAATGGTGACAACCTTGCACGCTGTTTTGAATCGGGATGTGCGGACTATGGTCAAAAGTTATGAAAAGTTGGGGTTTTTGCTCCCCGGTGCCGAT
>CALDGT010000265.1 GCA_937942935.1 uncultured Chloroflexota bacterium
TGGTGTATAGCGCCGCCAATGTGGACAAGCGCTGGATTGGCACAGACGCCCAAACACTCTTTAACGAGAAAACCGATTTGCCATTTTTGGTGTTGAATGATGCAGATGCGGCGGGTTTGGCAGAAATGGCTTTTGGTGCTGGTCATGAAAATAAAGGTATTGTGATGGTTTTGACTTTTGGCACTGGTATTGGGAGCGCCATTTTTGTGAATAATACCCTTGTGCCAAACACAGAATTAGGACATTTAGAAATTCGGGGTAAAAATGCTGAACGACGTGCTTCTGATGCGGCGCGTAAACGTAAAGAATGGACATGGGAAGAATGGGCAAAGCGAGTGAATGAATATTTGGCGCATGTCGAATTCTTATTCTCGCCGGATTTAATCATTTTTGGCGGTGGCATTAGCAAACGCCATGATGAATTCTTCCATTTGCTCAAGACTAATGCCCAACTTGTTCCCGCAGAATTATTGAATGATGCTGGGATTATTGGGGCGGCGCTCGCCGCACGTCAACGGGCAGAATATAAATAAGAGAGGTTATACAGGGGCATGAAATCTCATGCCTCTGTATATTATTCATCAATCTACCATGAAAACTTTATCGCCTGCTTGGATAACAGGGGTGTTTGCGCCATCCCCTAAAAATAGATAGAATCCACGCATACCATCAGATAAAAATTGCAAATGGTTTTCGAGTTCATCCCCATCTAAATTGGGTTTTTGGGTCATATAATGGGTGAATGGTCGGCAGGGAGGAATTCCTTTACCAACTGTGAGCGTAATTTTTTGACCATTACTTGCTTCAATCACCAATGCAGAACCGAGTGAGTGAATATCAAAATCATCTGCATTTTCGATGATAATATTTTCCCCCGCGATACCTAGTTTTGCTATATCACCAAACCGCCCGCGCATTTGGTCGTATAAACGACTGAATCCAACAGAGATGCTATTTTTATTATCTACATTACGTGTATGGGGGTGATTTTTATGATGGGCATCGAGTATTTCTGCGCCATCAGACATCATGCCAACCACACCATCAGATGTGAGTTTGAGCGCATCTACGGCGAATAGTGGGTCTGGTTTATAAACTTGATTGGGTTTTTCGCCAATTTTGAGCCGATCACGTTGGACTTGTACGATTTTGACAGTTCCTAAAAATTTCATTCTATCCCTTACTCCACTTTCGGTGCAAAACTGCCCCATTGCCGATTAAAATAAATGAGTGGCGATGAATCTACTGCGCCATAGGCGGTTATGACCTCACCGATAAAAATTGTGTGGTCGCCACTATCTATGGTCTGATATTTGTTGCAATCAAACCATGCCGCCACATTCGGTAAAATTGGTGAGCCTGTCTGAACGGTGGTATACCCAACATGCCCAAAGCGATCTGTGATTTCGGGGCGCATCCCCGCAAAAATTTGCGCGATGTCGGCTTGGCTATGATTCAAAATATTCACAGCAAAATGATTGCTTTGGAGCAACATTTCGTGAGTATATAACTTTTTTGCCACACATACCAAAATTAAATAAGGATTCATACTCACACTGGTGAATGACGAAGCTGTCATTCCCTTTAACTCACCCGATGGTGTGCATGTTGTCACGACGGTGACTCCGCTTGCCCACTGTGCCATAGCTTGCTTAAAGATTTGTTGGTCTATTGCCATATATTTTTATCCATCCTGTTTTCAAAATTTATTTTAGCAGAAATCTCAAGTTATTTATAATATGGCTTTAGGTGGTTTAATGCGTTTTAGGTTATAATGTAACCGTTAAAATTATTTCAAATAAAGGATTCGGTATGACAACTAAACGTCCAATGCAAGTGGATGATTTATATAATTTCATCACCGTAGAAGACCCACACATTAGCCCGAATGGTGAATGGGTGGCGTATGTGCGCGTGACAGTGGATAAGAATGAGAATGGTTATAAGCGTAATATTTGGTTAAGCCCTATCAAAGGCGGAGCGCCACGCCAACTTACTCGTTCTGGAAAAGATTTTCAACCCAGATGGTCGCCAGATGGCTCACAATTGGCATTTGTATCGGCACGCGATGGCAAACCACAAATTTATTTAATGTCATCGCATATCGGTGGCGACCCGCGCCCATTGACGAGTCAACCGAATGGAGCAACATCCCCCGAATGGTCGCCAAATGGTGAATGGATGGCATTTTTGAGCGCCATGAATGAAGAAGAACGTGCCAATGAAGGGAAAGAAGAAACCCCTCCGCAAGATAAACACGAAGGCAAAGCCCGCAAAGAACGCCAAGAAGAATCTGACCGCAAAAAATTTGACCCATTAGTCGTTCATAAAATTCCGTATCGGGTGGGGACGAGTTATTTGAGTGACCGCCATGAGCAAATTTATGTGATACGTACTACTGAGGATTTGACTGGGGACGATGCCAAACCGCGCCGATTGACCAATTTATCGGGTGATTACGAACCCGCGCGGTGGTCTCATGATGGTAAATATTTATATACGGCGCGTCAATGGGATATTAGCGAGGATGAGCCATTCCGCAATAGTGCTATTTACCGCATTAATGTGGCGACTGGCGAAGAAATACGCTTATCTGATGATATGCACACGGCTTTTGGTGCAAATCCATCTCCGAATGGCAAATGGTTGATGTTCACCCGTTTTCCCATTTTGGGCAGACAAAGCCTATTTCAATCTATTGACCGCATTGCGGTGATGCCGATTGATGGTGGTGAGGTGATGGATATTAATTTAGAATTAGACCGTTCTTCTGTTACTGTGAATTGGACAGCCGATGGTGATTCGCTCATTTTTAGCCTGAATAGCGAGGGTAATACCCCAATTTATAAGGCGAATATTGTTGCAGGCACAATCGAATTGCTCGCGGCTGGTGTTTTTAAGGTCGGTGGGGCAGATGTGAGCGCCTCTGGCGATATTGTTTTTACTGCTAGTACCGATGTTTGCCCAATAGAACTCATGCTATTGCCCGCAGGGACAAATCAGCCACAACCGCTCACGACATTTAATGCCGAATGGCTCGAAAACGTAATGATTCAGCCCACTCATGAAATTCGCTATCAATCACCCTCTGGCATCGAAATTCAAGGCTGGTATATTTTGCCCGTTGGGTATGAATCGGGAAAACAATATCCATTAGCGGTCAATATTCATGGCGGACCGCATATTATGTGGGGTGCGGCAGAACCGTCTATGTTCCATGAATGGCAATTTCATGCCGCCAACGGCTATATTGCCTTTTCTTGTAATCCACGCGGGGCAGATGGGTATGGCGAAGCCTTCCAAAAAGCCATCATCCGTGATTGGGGAGAGCCAGCATTTGATGATGTGATGGCAGGTGTAGAGACACTTATTCAAAAAGGATTTGTTGATACAAAGCGCATGGCTGTGACAGGTGGCTCTTATGGTGGTTATATGACTGCTTGGGTGATTGGTCATACTGACCGATTTGCGTGTGCCGTTTCGCAACGAGGCGTGTATAATCTGATTAGTTTTTATGGTACAAGTGATGTTCCATCACTCATCACTGGCGAATTTGATGTTTATCCATGGGAAGACCATAACTTTTTATGGCAACATTCCCCAGTGGCTTATGCCGATAAGATGAAAACCCCTCTATTGATTATCCACGCTGAAAATGATTTCCGTGTGCCGATTGAACAAGGGGAACAACTTTTTGCGTTTGTACGTCGTAGTGGTGGGATGGTGAAAATGTTGCGCTATCCGCGAGAAGGTCATGAATTGTCGCGGACTGGTGAGCCAGAACATCGTGTGCATCACCTGAACGAAATGTTGGCTTGGTTTGATACCTATTGTAAATAATCAGAAAGTGAGTTGTGATGAAAATTGTGATACGTAGTCTTTTGGTTTTGATGGGGGTTGTGTTACTAGGAATTATCCCCGCGATGGCACAAACGACCGATGAGGAACTCATTGCATTTTATGCCGATATTCCTCATTCGCGCGGGGCAGATGGCGCATTTATTTTAGGTGACCCAAATGCCCCCATCAAGATTATTGAATTTGCCGACTTTTTGTGTCCACATTGCCAAAATTATCATGAAGAAGCCGTGAAAGCAGTTATTCAAGAGTTTGTGGTAACAGGACAAGCTAAGTTTGAATATCGCTTTTTCCCCATCATTGACCAAGAAGCATCTCCTTATTTAGCCGTTTTGAATGAATGTGCCGATGAGCAAGATAAATTTTGGGCGACCCACACCCTTATTTATGAACTCGCAAAAAATCAAGAACTCGATGAAAATGCCGTGACTAATATTGCCTCACGACTAGGCATGGACGAGGGGGCTTTAACCGCGTGTATGGCAGGGACGGGACCTTTCCAATTCCAAACCGATTATGAATATGGTGGGGAGTTATCTGTGAATGGTACACCTGCGGTACGGGTGCAAGTCGGCGAAAACCCTGTTGGGGTGATTAAACTCGATGGCACAGAATATGCACGCGGCGGGGTAGATATTAGTGTGTTAACCTCATTTGTAAACAGCGAAAACCCTGCCGATAATGTGGTGCTAGTGAATCGGGTTCTTGCCGATAATTTATTGGTTGATGATAGCCTCATCA
>CALDGT010000266.1 GCA_937942935.1 uncultured Chloroflexota bacterium
ATATTGGAGGTGGTGCAGATGCGGGACGTGTCGAAAATGCACTCAAAATCGTTTTTTCAGATGAAACCGTGAAAGCAGTTGTGTGTAGTATTTTTGGTGGAATGACTCGGTGTGATGAAATCGCCAGTGGTATCGTTCATGCGTATCATTTGTATAATCCTAATATTAAGACCATTGTGCGGTTGCAAGGGACAAATGCCTTACACGGATGGGAAATTATTCAAAATGCCAATTTACCAAACTTGCAAATGGCGGTTTCTCTCAGCGAAGCAGTAGCCCTTGCAATCCAAGCAGTTAAGGAGCATCAGAGATGAGCTTGTTTATCAACGATTCAACACGGGTGATTGTACAAGGGATTACAGGTAAACAAGGCACATTTCATACCCAAGAAATGCTTAAATACGGTACGATGATTGTTGGTGGTGTAACACCCGGACGGGGTGGTGAGTGGGTACATAATATACCTGTATTCGATTCTGTCAAAGCCGCGATGTACGCGACAGATGCTAATGCCTCGGTCATATTTGTCCCGCCACGTTTTGCGACCGATGCTATTTTTGAAGCCATAGATGCACATGTCCCTCTAATTGTCTGTATCACAGAGGGGATACCTGTTTATGATATGATGCGAATTTATACCTATCTTCAACAGAGTAAAAGTCGCCTAATTGGTCCCAATTGTCCGGGGATTATTACCCCGCCTCAATCCAAATTAGGAATTATCCCAAATGAAATTGTGCGTCCGGGGAATCTTGGTATTGTCTCTAAAAGTGGCGCATTAACATATGAAGTCATGCAAATTTTATTTCAGGCTGGATTTGGAATTAGCACTTGTCTTGGTATTGGCGGTGACCCCATTCTTGGCACGAGTATGGTCGAAGTGTTAGAGATGTTCGACAATGACCCACAAACCGAAAAAGTGGTTCTATTAGGCGAAATTGGAGGGCGTGCAGAAATCCGTGCCGCCGAATATATTCAGCGACATATGACCAAACCGGTTATTGGGTTCATCGCTGGAAAGACAGCACCATCTGGTGTGAGAATGGGTCATGCTGGTGCAATTATCGAGGGGGGTGATAATACGGCTATCGCCAAAATCGAAGCCCTCACCAAAGCAGGAGCGCGAGTCGCAGAACATCCCGAACAAATCATCTCGCTCCTCAGCTAAACTTTGGCGATGCTATTGATACGCACCCATCCTTCACGACCATCTGATAGGTGAATTTTTGCCCATATCCCGCGTTGCTCTACAATACGGACTTCTGCACCTGTATATAGGTTAAACATCGAAAAATAATCTATACCTGCACCGCTCAACACCTCTGTTTGTGGCTCAATGATAATGGCTAATGGGCGATATGTTTCGATATAAACCCGATTAACTGTTAAACCTGTCACGATGATAGTGAATATTATTGCCACCATCAAAATTATGCGCTTGAACCGAGATGGTTTTAACCATGTACGAAGCCCAACCCACCATGTAGCCGACCAGATTATCATCGCAAAAAATGAGAGTTCCCATGTGGCGAAAAATGTCGTGACTTGTGCTAGTTGCTCCAAAATGCCAGTTTCTTCAACATACCAATCAGCACGAATGGCGCGGATTGTCGCAATGCGGTCTATAATAGCGGTATCGCGGGGGGCAAGGTATTGTGCGCGGTGATAATTGACCAATGCGCGTCCCCAATCGCCAATTTGTGAATAAGCTTGTCCTAAATTAAAATAAGTTGTATAAGTGCGAAATCCCTGATTGCTGTCTGTGGGGAATGTCTCATATAATTCGATTGCGCGGATAAAATCCCCTTGCTGATATGCTTCTTCTGCCGCATCTTCGTATACAGTTCTCCCGTGTGCGGTTGGGCTGGTAAAGATGAGCATAACGAGCAACAAAAATACTTGTAATTTTTTCATAGCTTCTCCCACCCCTTTTCTAATTCGGATAAGGCGTTTTCAACCTCATCTATCAATGCAATCGCATCGTAATCGGTGTTTTTGGGTGCATACGAAACACTTTTGACCTTCATCATCAGGTTTTCAATCATACTTTTCTTCTCTGAATTTT
>CALDGT010000267.1 GCA_937942935.1 uncultured Chloroflexota bacterium
AAATAATGCCTGTTATCCCTAACCACATCGGGCGATTTTTAGGCATTTGGCGGATAGCAAGTCCAAACCCGACCAGCATCATAATCACCGCCGTTATCATCGTCAACAATTCAGGAGCATCAAACAAGGCAACCGTCTGATTATCTAGCACCAACGCTATTCCAAACCCGACCAGCGATAACACCAAACACCCGATATAAGCAGGGGTATTCAGTGGTCGCGGGAAGGTGAATAACAAAGAGGCGATGAGTATTAATAATAGCGCCTGTGCGCTTATGAGCAAAAACAGTGACATTCAGGTATGAATCCTTTCTATCAATTAGCGAGTTTTTTGAATCCGAAACGCATCTGTACGCCCCCATGGGCTAAATCGGTCACTGTCGCTATCGCCATCGAGACTCGGCGTTGTCACTTTTTGATTTGATTCATCCAAGATGAGGGCAAATAATGCCGATAGCGGTGGCGGTGCGGTTTGTGGCAATAAATCGGTGAGGTGAGCATCTATATAAGCGGTATGTACCTCGCCATTGATGAACATCGGGTCATCTAGGAGTGCCAATAAAAAGTCAATATTGGTGGTCGTACCGAGCAAAATGGTTTGGCGTAATGCCGATTTCATGCGCCCGATTGCGCCAATCCGTGTTTCATCGTATACAATCAATTTAGCTATCATAGGGTCATAATAGATGGTGATAGGGTCGCCACTGGCTAACCCGCTATCCACCCGAACACCGGGCGCATGAGGGGGAATAAAGGTTTGTACCTGACCGATGGATGGCAAAAAGTTGTTATGGGCATCTTCGGCATAAATCCGACATTCAATCGCATGACCGCGTTGATAAATATCGGTTTGTTTGAATGGCAAGGCTTCACCATCAGCTATTTTGAATTGCCATTTGACAATATCAATGCCTGTCACCAATTCGGTGATAGGATGTTCCACTTGTAAGCGGGTGTTCATCTCTAAAAAGTAAAATTGTTGGTCGGGTGTGGCGATAAATTCCACCGTCCCCGCATTGATATAATTCACCGCCCGCCCCGCATTCACAGCCGCCTCACAAATTTGGGCGCGGGTTTGTGCATTGAGGAGTGGCGATGGTGTTTCTTCGATAATTTTTTGATGACGGCGTTGCGTGCTACACTCGCGTTCAAATAGATGCAACACATTTCCATGTGCATCTGCCAACAACTGCACTTCGATATGCCGACCATTTTCGATATATTTTTCCAAAAAGACACGCGGGTCATTAAACGCATTTTGCGCCTCACGTCGCGCCCCTGCGAGGGCTTCTAATAAGTCATCAGCAGAACGGACAATGCGAATCCCTTTGCCCCCGCCCCCGCCTGCGGCTTTGACCATGACGGGATAGCCCATTTTATTGGCTTCTGCCAAAAATACCGCATCATCGGCACTTTCGGATTGAAATCCGGGGACAATCGGCACACCTGCCGATTGCATCAGCGCCCGCGCCACCGTTTTGACACCCATCGCCCGAATCGTGGCGGGTTTTGGTCCGACCCAAGTCAGACCCGCTTCTATCACTTCGCCCGAAAAATCTTCGCTCTCCGATAAAAATCCATATCCCGGATGAATCGCATCGCACCCACTCTTGAGGGCAATTTCGATGAGCAATTCACCATTCAAATAACTCTCTTTGGCGCTCTTTCCCCCTAATGGATAGGCTTCATCTGCCAAAAAGACATGACGGGCATTGGCATCGGGTTCTGAATACACCGCAACGGGGCTAATTCCTAATTCCCGACATGCCCGAATAATCCGCACAGCAATTTCACCACGATTTGCAATTAAACATTTTTTCATAAAAATCTCTTTCGTCTAATAGATTGGGTGCAAAAATACAATTGGTTGTATTCTCGCAGGCAACATACCCCTATTATAATGGTCTAATGTTGGTAATCCATGAATTTTTGTAAAACAAGGTTAAAACTTAATTTGGTTTTGTGCGATTATAGGGTTATCATAGAGGTGTAATGTTCTTATCAACATATAAGGCAGGAAAAAATGAGCAGTTCACCCAACACCCATATTTTTGAAATCAAAACCTATATGATTATTTGGCGACAAATGGAAATCCGCAATATTGGCGGTGTAATGGTCAATATTCGGGGAATTGTGCGCTGTACGGGCGATGATGGTTATACAATGGATGTGATGTTTGTCTCTGAAGAAAGCGATTATCCAGAACCCATTTATGAAGTCGAAAATAAAAAGGGTTATTTGTTCATGCCCATCAGCGATATGATGGCGTTTGTGGATACCCTTCGCAACGAAAGCCCCATTTATGGTCACTTACGCGGGGATAAACCAGAATGGATGAGCGTCACCACCTCTCAAGAACCTGTCGGAGAAGGCGAACATAAATAGGATTTATCTTGATGAGCGCAAAAGTATTGTATATTGAAGATAATGACCAAAATATGCGTTTAGTACGCAAAATTTTGCTTCATGCGGGGTTTGAATTTGTTGGTGCAGAAGATGGATTCAGTGGTATAGAAATGGCACATGCCGAACAACCGAATATCATCCTTGTAGACATCAACTTACCAGATATTGATGGGTTAGAAGTGACTGCCCGCCTCAAAAAGAGTGAATTAGCCCATGTCCCTGTGATTGCCCTCACTGCCAATGCGATGGTTGGCGATAGAGAACGGACATTAGAGGCAGGATGTGATGGTTATTTGCCCAAACCTGTGAGCAGACAAGAGTTATTGAACTTGATTAATCAATTTTTAGGGGGATGAGTTATCCCCCTTTTTTATTTGCGCGTTTCGACCATCTTCTGATAGGCTAAATATCCTGCCAATTGATAACTATCTTCGGGTGAGCGTTTGAGTTCTCGGATGCGCTGATGCACCCAATCTGGCACCGATACACCCCCATTTTTAGTGAGGATAACCCCAGTCACTTCTGGCTCATCCCGTTTATGATACACATGCCAGCCTTTTTTCGGGTGTAATTCATACCCCTCTGTACGTAAAATGGCGCGGATGCTCCGTTCAAAATCGGATGGTGGGCGGTGATACCAACTGAACACCATATCATCGCCATAACGGGTATATTTTCCGCCACCCAGTTCGACTCGCTTGGCGATTTGTCTATCCATCTCAAAATTCACCAAATTGCTCAACATGGGGCTAGTCGGTGCGCCTTGTGGCAACCCGCCTTTGTAGGTGGTGAACAAGGTCAATAATTGCACCACTTCTTCATCTTCAAAGACGGTAGAATACCATGCTTTTATGCGGTCTGTGCGGGTATTCGGAAAAAAATCTTGAATATCGGCGGTGATGATGATGTCTGCACCTGCGTGCGCCCATACATGGTCGGCGATAGATTTGCCCTTACGAAACCCAACGGCGGACGGATGTATTTGCACCCCTATCAGCCGACTTTTTAAGATTTCATATTGCACCGCTTTGAGGAATGGGGATGGTTCGGCTAAATGGCGTTCTGTGCCATCTTTTTTGGGCTTGGTGAAATGCCGATAGCCCAATTCTTTGGGCAATCGGTTGTATTTGAGCATGTGCTGAATGATTCTTCTGCAAACAGCATCGTTTTGAGGATAATATTGTCGCCACTCGTGTTTATGAATTTCATAATAGGCAGTATATAAGGGATTATAAATATATGAATGAACATACGGGGCAGGCGGGTAGTAACGCCGATTAATCAGCCGATACCACCCTTTTATGAATAATTCAGAGATGGGGTTCATGATAAACCCCTATTTTTCATCCGATGATTTACGTGAGAATAGGTTGGTCAAATCTGGCAACATAATCACATTGCCTTGTTTGCTGGCAACCGAGACGAGTGCCTCTAATTCTTGCATCCGCATCACATTCGGATTTTCACTCAGAATTTTGGCGGTATTGGCACGGGCGCGAGCAGTCGCCACTTCATGCCGTGCTTTGACCAAATCGGCACGCCCACGGCGGTCTGCTTCGACCTCTTTCATCAACACCTCACGCACACTACCGGGTAAAACAATATCGCGGATACCCACCCGTTTGAGCGAAATTCCATATTCACTCGCTAAGGGTTTGATTTTGGCGGTGATTTCTGTACCCATCTCGGCGCGGGTTTCAAGCAATTGGTCAATCGTCAACCCTGCAATTTGATTACGGAGTTCGAGTTGTAAATCTTGATAAAGTTGTTGCGAAAAGTTCTCGGTCACATTGATGGCTTTGATGGGGTCATCTACGACATACTGAGCAATCAGGCTCACACGAACACCTATTTTATCAGATGTGAGCATTTCTTGACCGCTAATCACTTCGCTCATCTGGCGCATACTCACATAAGTGAGTTCAATCGCTTCCCAACGCCAAAAAGTGTATTTTCCCGCCTCTAAAAGGCGTTCAAATTTGCCATCTTTGTACATCAGGGCGCGTTCATACTCTTTGACGATAAATTGTTGTTGCAAGCCAAAAAGTCCTTTAGTGGGTGTGTCGTCTGCCATTTGATTGTTCCCCTTTCGTAATCATTTTGTGGCGAATATATCAGTTTCAAATTATGGTGTTTGTAACGCCTGATATTGTGTAATGGATAACTAGCAAGGCGATTGTTATCCACAGATTTGCCTAAAATTTGTATTTTCCAAACACCCGCAGGCACTCACAACGCGCTACTCTGGGGGACATACGGTTAACGCAAGGCTCACATCTCCCCGTAGGAAAATGATATTGACTTGCGGGTATCCCCGTATGTGCAAGCCCATTTGGGGCGTACCGCCGAAGCGGTCAGGAGTGCCTGCATGGGTTGGAACATAGTACCCTGCACCCCTAGGGGTGCAGGGTACTGTGAATACCCATACGCGGAATATGCACACCTACAGAAGCATACCGCACAGATATTCTAATTTAATCCTAGAACAGACATTTTGTCAAGTATCGGTAAGAAATTGGTGAGGTTGAGATTTTTGCTTTTATAATAAGAAAAAAAAGGATTGTCCATCATGATTCAAATTCATTTAGAAATGAGCGAAACAAAAATAGACCACCTGCAAAAATTAGCGCGGGAGTATGGTTATGATACGCCAGAAGCCTATCTCAAGCAGGTGACACTCAATTTACCACCAAAGGCGAAATTTTAGACGATATTCGTGAGGGAATTCTAGCAATTCAGCGTGGCGACCCAATCATAACGATTGAGGAAATGTGGGAAGAATTGGAACACGATAATGACGATGATAAGATGAAGATAATGGGGAATGACTTTCTATCATTCCCCAAATAAGGCACTTAGCTAATCTCGATGCTTGTCATCCTCAAAATCGTTGGGCATAAATTCGCGCGGGTTAAAATCATCGGCATTAAACCGTCCCAAATTAAATTCATCGTCATGATTCGACTTTGATTCGTTCACAGGATGATGATAATCGGTACTGCTATTTTGATGACGTTCAAAAATCAATTGCCCATTTAGCTCATCAATCAGCACCAAATCCCCCGCCTTAAAATCACCGCGCAACAAGCGCACACTTAGCGGATTTTCGATATAGCGTTGGATATTTCGGCGCAACGGACGCGCCCCGTATTGTTGGTCATAGCCTGTTTTGGCAATCCAATTGCGGGCGGGTTCTGTCAGGTGAATTTCGATACCACTTTCTAGCATCCGTTCCACAATGCCCTTCATTTGCAAATCTACCATCTTTTCCACATCTTGTTGCGAGAGTGGCGCAAAGATGATAA
>CALDGT010000268.1 GCA_937942935.1 uncultured Chloroflexota bacterium
ATGATAAAATAGACGTTTACGGATGTACTCATCATCTAAATGCCGATGCCACTGACTATACATATTATTTTGGGCAATCCCGTTACGATAATACCCGATTAATAATTTTTCGTGGAATGTTGTTAGTAAGGTATCTTTATACACCTGTAGAAGGTAATGGCTAAAGTAAGGATACAACTGGTATGTAAACCGACTCTCGTGTTTTTTAAGCAACCCAGCGTTAACTAATGTAATCAACCGGTTTTGTGTTTCTCTCTCTAGTTCTTCCTGTGTTTGTTGAGGATTTCTCTTCCAAACCGAGCTAAAGGCTTTGACTGTGATATCTGAAAAATCATCAAAAATACGGAGTGCCGAGATTTGGTCAGGTGTTATATTAGTCAGATTAGAGATGACTCGGTGAATTCTATTGCTAATAGTTTGCCATTGATTTTCATGTCTTACAAAGTTATGTGCAATATCATCCCAAACATGGCTATCATTTTCACCTCTATATACGATTTCTGAGGCGATAAGATACAGGATATAAGGGTCTCTCCATTGGTCTGCAATTTGTCGGGCAAATGCTTGAATCCCTGCTTTTTTATTGGGCAAATCTGGTATGCGATGACACAAACATTGCCAAGCTTCTTCTGCTGTTAATGGGCTGATTTCAATTCTATAGGGAATCGCAATGGTATCATGATTGCCTAATTGCTTATCGGTGATAACAACTAACCGACTTTCTGGGTGCAGATGAGTGAATTGTTTAATAAACCTCATCTGATATCTATTATCGGGGTCAAAATTATCCAAAATAAATAAGAATTTTCTGCGATGTGTGCCTTGTTGAATATAAGCATCATCTTTGGTGGTTGATGGATTAAGGATAGATTTTTCAATCATACTCCACCAAACAGCAGGTTTATTTTGCCCCGATTCATTAAAATCTATCCAACAAATGCCATCTACAAAACGATGCCGAATATAAGCAGATTTTACCAATTCCCACGCTAAGGCGCTTTTCAAAGACCATCCTATTTCATGAATATGAATGAAAGGCGGTTGATTGTTCAAATCTGTTGTGGCGATATGCTCAATCAGTTTATTCAAATTGGGTGCAATACGAGGGTCATAATAATAGGGTAATTCGGTGAGATGCTCAAGAGATGCTGGCAAGTAGGCAGATAAAGTATTCTTGATGGCGTTTATTGCGGGTAGCGAATCAGTAGGGTCATCAACAAGGCTAACATTGAACCGATGTAGGTGATGTTGTACACCCAATAAATCATGTTCTCCGAGGTCATCTAGTGATTTCCCAAGCAATATAGTGAGAATGAGAGGCTCATTTTTGATACCGAGTGCTTGTTTCCAATCCTTCTTACATTGCTCATGGGTGATAGATTGTTGTGAGAAAATCAATATAACCAAATCTGCATTATCAAGTTGCGAAGGGTTTTTTTCTTGAATATTTAAGAGATACTTGCCTGATGTGATGTATTTAAGTTCTTCTTTTAGGTTGTAAACAAATTTATCTGCATCTGGCGCATACGAAATATAGATGGCTTGGTTGGTTGTGCTTAGGGATCTAACCATAAATGCCCCCACCACATTGGGTGTTATTTTTTGGTAAAGATTCAATTTCTATAGAGTTTAACATATTCTTTATAGTATTGCATCTACTAAATGTTAAAAGAATATGAATTTTATGAAATACAGTAACACTATTTGAGGATTGGTATACACACCAACCCTCAAGCAATAGTTATTCGGCAACAAAATAGCGCACAGACCCCAGTTCACTCCCAAATTGGTCATAGACATTACCCTTATAGGTGTTGGTTGCGCCTGCTTGCGATACACCCGGATAAGACACGCCATTTACCGTTTTGCCACCCTCTGGGTTAATCATCGCCACATGTCCACTGCTAATGGCTATGGCAGGTTTGCCATTTTGGGCATATTGTAGCGCTGTGTTGGCATCTGCAATGCGCCAACCGATGGCAGGTCCCTGACGGTCTCCGCTTAAACCGGGCATTCGACCATCGAGCCACTGATTCATTTGTTGGACACTTAAATATTTATGAGAACCGTCAGTGAGTACCACCGCATTGGGGATAGGACGGTTCAAAATGCGTGTCGCATCTACAACAAAAGTATCGCAATGTGTGCCATAGTTATTGCGGGCATATCGCGCATTGCCACCATCATCTACATTCAAATAATCTAATGCACGTTGATAATTAGCAACCGAGCGATTATTGGGTGTGTTCCACGGTATGTCACCATCATTTAGGTCTCTGTCATGGAGGGCGCCCCATCGCTTTTTGCCATTGGGACCAACCTGCCCCTCTGGGGCAAATGGAAATGGGCTTTGGGTTGGCGGTGGTGTATTAACCCCTGTTGGTGGTGTGATGACAGGTGGGGTAGGTGGTTGTGTTGTACCCTGATTGGGGATAGTAATAACTTGTCCTGGATGAATGAGGTTGCGATTTTGGATTTGATTAGCGGTAACTAACTCATCAACTGTTACACCATAACGCTGGGCAATTCCCCATAATGTATCTCCCGATTGAACGGTGTATTGCCCCCCTGTTGTTACCGTATTGTTACCACCTCCGCCACCCGTGTTGCCTGCACCTGCTCCTGTGCTACCGCCTGCTCCCACACCGCCCTCAACTGCATCACGCCCCGCTTCTTCACCTTCTAAAAAGCAGGCTTTAATGGTATTGAGATAGGTAGCGAATTGCTCTAGGGCTTCACAGACCCGCCTGAGTGCTGGTTGGGTTATGTCATTTGTCTCCAAAAAGAAGGCTTGCGCTACTGTGCCTACCCATGCCCCATTTTCTAAGACATCAATCTGAGCTTGTAACTGGCGATATGTCTCAACATGCACCTCATAACGTGCTTCTAAGGCATTGATAATGGTATCTATAGCTTCGTAATCAATTCGTACTACATCCATAATATTTTTCTCCCTTCCTTAGTAGTGTAAGTTTTAGCATCGTACCTATTCT
>CALDGT010000269.1 GCA_937942935.1 uncultured Chloroflexota bacterium
ATTCCAAATTATTTTCTTCATCAAACCGCGCCTTGAGTTCTACCAATACGGCGACTTGTTTATCATTTTCGCGGGCTTCCATCAGGGCTTGTACAATGGGCGAATTTTTCCCCACACGGTACAAGGTCGCTTTAATGGCAATCACGGCGGGGTCGGTGGCGGCAGTACGGAAAAATTCTTCGACTGCTAAGAATGATTCATACGGGTGATGTAACAAAATATCTTGTTGACGGATGACATCAAAAATATTTAACCCCATCGTCAACAATTCGGGCATTTTTGGCACATAAGGCGGGTATTTGAGGTCTGGGCGATTTACACCCAGCAATTCAAATAAATTGGCGATGCCCAACATGCCATCCATCAAATACACATCACGGTTTCTATCCACGCCCAATTCTTGAATAAGCCGATTCATCATGCCTTCGCTGATGCTCCGATTCACCGTCAGGCGCACCACCGACCCAAATTTACGCTCTTTTAGGCTATCCTCAATGAGGGTGCTAATATCCAGCGAATCGCGCTCATTTTCGTAATCAATATCGGCATTGCGGATGACACGGAAGGGATGACATTCGACAATTTCCATCCCATAAAACAATAAATCCAAGTTATAGGCGGTCAAGTCTTCGATGAACACGAAATGGTCAATATAATCAGATTCATTTTTATCCCCATACTGCGCCATCACCTTGCCCAAATTGACCAAACGAGGCAACACCTCTGGAATTTTGATGCGGACAAATTCCAGCTCATCTTCGCTATACTCACGGCGGACATATACCCCCAAATTCATGCTCAAATTAGAGATAAATGGGAATGGGCGGGCATGGTCGGCGGCAAGTGGCGTGAGGACAGGATACACTTGCTCATAAAAGTAAGCGCGGAGTGCCTTTTGTTCCAATTCGCCGAGTTCAGCCATCGGCAAAAACACAATACCTTGCTTTTTGAGTTCGCGCAACAAAATGCGCCGCGTCATTTGCACATCATCCATCAAATCGGTGATATGCTCACGGATAGCGTTCATGACTTGTTCGGGTGTGAGTCCATCTGGGCGGACAGATGTCACACCAACCTGCAATTTTTCTAAATACGATGCCACCCGTACCATGAAAAATTCATCTATGTTATTGGCGACAATCGCCAAAAATTTGACACGTTCCAATAACGGGATAGTATCATCTTGTGCCAGCGCCAATACTCGTTCATTGAATTGAATGGTGCTTATCTCGCGGTTAATATAATTCTCTGGGGTCAATCGTGCTTCTGCTGGGATTTCACTGCTTTTTTTCTTAGACATAAGGTTTTCTCTGGTTTGAGCGAAAGTTTATAACATCCATTATAATCACATTGATATTTTTTTCTACTTACTCACTCATAATCTTAAAAAGACCTTTATCTACTTGCAAAACAGAAGATAAATTCGCCTGAATTTGACCAGCATTGATTTGCAAAACCCCATCCGCATAGGTATATGGCACATCCTCAAATACCACTTCGCAGGTATCCATATTATCTACCACCATCACATTATCACATGCCACTTTGCCATATTGTGGCAAAATCAGTTGAAACATTGACCGATGCACAACCCGCCCATCGCCTAATGAATTGAGTGTGGATGGGTTAAATGCCCGAAAAACCTTTTGGATGCCATCATACCGAATAACCAGTGTCCCTTTAGCATATAACTGATGCAATTGTGCTTCAATACCATCTTGTATGACAGCACACACTTTAATCTGATTCGCTCGGACTTCTGCATATCCCAATTCCGATAAATCGGCAGGCGCGGTACTCATGCTTTGCAATATATCCCCCAATGATTCGCCACCCTCAACCCGTTCCATCCAATCGGGGACAGTTTGGCTAATCAGCCAGCATAATCCCGCCCCTACCTGATAAAATCGGGTGAGTCCAAAACCAATATCATTCAATTTTGGCGGTATATCATATAAGGCTTGGCGGGCTTTTTGCTCAATATAATGCGCTGTGCCTTCGCTTCGTTCCAAAAATCGTTCATATCCCAACAGGCTATCGTGATGCGTTAGGCGTTCACGGCGTAAACGCCCGATATGTGCCAGATAACGTATTTTTTTATCCACATCCCAATCACGACGCAATACATCCACCTCTAATTGACATAAGGCGCGATATTCGCCATCTAATTCGGGGTAATGGCTCATCGCCATAAAAAAATCGGGGTATATCGGTTGAAAATGATGTTCTTGATACACATGGAAGGCTTCATGATAGGCAATCGGTACGAGTGATATTTCATCTTGTCCGATGATATGCACGGGTAATGTGGCGGTATAAACCCCATTAATATTTAGGCTGGTGGCGGCGACCAAATCTTGAGGGCGCTCGGTGGGCGGGTTGGGATGATTGATGAATTGCATATCATGTTCATCATAGATAACAAATGGAATTTTGCGGATGTCGTAACCCGTCCATAAATCAGGGACTGGGGTTTCGAGTGCATCTTTAATGTGTTGAACAGCTTGAGCAACAGAAAGCATTTTGATTGTCCTTATGTTGAATCCAATTCATTTTATTTTAACACTAATCAATGATTCATTGGGTGCGACCTGAATCCTTCAAGATAATTTTGCGTATAGCAGAATAACCCTGACTAAAGATTTACATGGGGAACAAAATTAATATCACTTTATTCTTGTGAGAGGGAAAAAAATAAATGACCACCGAGCAAATACACCATATTCGCACCTTTTATATTCTCATTTCTACACAAGTTCTTTCGATGATTGGCAGTCGTATCAGTAGCATCGCCATTGGGATTTATTTATTCCAGCAGACAGGTAATGCCACCCCATTGGCGATGGTCGCATTCTTTAGCAATGTACCCGTTATCCTTGCCTCTAGTGTATCGGGTGTCCTTGCAGACCGTTGGGATAGGCGCATTGTGATGGTCTTATCCGATACAGGTCAGGCGTTTTGCACACTTTTATTATTTTTTAGTTTTGCCTCTGGCAATTTTGAGTTATGGCACTTATATGTGCTGGTTGCCATTCAATCGGTGTTTTGGGTTTTTCAAGGACCTGCATTTCAAGCCTCTGTTACCATGCTCATCCCCAATGACCAACGTGACCGCGCAAATGCGATTCAGCAATTAGTCGGACCATCATCGGGCATCATTGCGCCTGCCCTAGCAGGTATGGTGTATGCTTTGGGCGGAGTATCACTTTCGATTTTTGTAGATATGCTCACTTTTATAATAGCGATGAGCGTTATCCTCAGTATTCATATCCCACGCCCAGAAAAAACCAGTATTGGTAAAAAATTTAGTGGCACATTTTGGAAAGAAATTTGGTCTGGATTAGCTTATTTGCGCCAATATCGTTCTATACTCTATCTATTGCTGTATGGGTCAATGATTAATTTTTGCCTTGCGGGTGTTGGCGTTTTGCTCATCCCTTACATTTTGGGGCGCACAAATAGCGAAATTACATTAGGGACACTCCAAAGTGTACAAAATATCGGCGCAATCACAGGTGGGATTATACTAGGGGTATGGGGTGGCACACATAAACGCATGAACACAATTTTAGGCGGCATTGCGCTCACAACAATTATGATGATTGCGGTTGGACTATCACAAAACGCCATTGTTTTAGGCATGATGTTATTCGGCTTTATGCTCCCACAACCTATCTTCAATGGGTTATTCATCTCGGTTATGCAAGCAAAAATTCCACCTGATATGCAGGGGCGTGTGTTTGCGGTCATGAGCCAGTTCTCCACGCTCCTAATGCCATTATCCTTTTTATTGGTTGGACCATTAGCCGACAATGTCTTTGCGCCAGCAGTTGGCACAGATATGTGGTCAACCTTTGCACCATTCATCGGTACAGATGCAGGTAGCGGATATGGTCTCATGATGGTCACTGTTGGCATAATCGGTATCTTGCTCACCGCCATTGCTTTTAGCATTGCCCCAATCCGCAATTTAGAATCTTTAATGCCCGACTTTGTACCACAAGAAGCACCTCAAGAAATACCTATTCCAACCGAATCTATACAAACTGTAGGGCAATCTGTAGCCAACTGATTTTTA
>CALDGT010000270.1 GCA_937942935.1 uncultured Chloroflexota bacterium
ATGCTCACACCATATTTCCCAGAACCGCTCACCTTTTTTTCGGTGGATGAAAATCAACATGCGTTTGAACAAGCACTCAAAAAAGTGAAGAATGATTTAGGTCATACATATCCCCTCGTTATTAATAATAAAAAAATTGCCATTAAAGAAACATTTGCCTCAGTGAATCCATCTCGCCCAGAAGAGGTGATTGGACGTTTTGCGATGGGGGATGCGTCTCATGCGGATGCCGCCATTGCCGCCGCAACACGCGCATTTGAAGATTGGCGTCGCGTGCCAGTCGAAGAACGGGCGCGTTATTTGCTCCGCGCTTCTGCCGAAATGCGTCGCCGTAAACATGAATTTAGCGCCATGATGGTGTTTGAGGTGGGCAAAAGTTGGGCAGAAGCCGATGCCGATACTGCCGAAGCGATAGACTTTTTAGAATATTATGCCCGCCAAATGATTCGCATTGCCGATAGCACCCATGCGCTCACCAGTTATCCTACCGAATTGCTCCAGTTAAAATATATCCCGTTGGGTGTTGGCGCAGTCATATCCCCTTGGAATTTTCCATTGGCGATTGCCACAGGTATGGTCAGTGCGGCATTAGTAGCTGGTAATACGGTTGTGTTCAAACCAGCTGAACAAAGCCCGTATGTTGCCTATAAAATGTGTGAATTATTTTGGAATAATGGCATCCCCGCAGGCGTGTTGAATTTCCTCACAGGTGATGGCGCAGTTGTTGGTGGTCGTATGGTCGAGCATCCGCAAACGCGCTTTATCTCTTTCACGGGTTCAAAAGAGGTGGGTGTTAGTATTTATGAGAAGGGCGCAAAATTGCAATCGGGTCAGAAATGGCTCAAGCGCATGATTTTAGAGATGGGTGGCAAAGACGGGATTATCGTGGATGAAACGGCTAATCTCGAAGATGCGGCGCGTGGTATTGTGGCGAGCGCATTCGGTTTTCAGGGACAAAAATGTAGCGCCTGTAGTCGTGCCATCATTGTAGATTCTGTTTATGATGAAGTGGCTAAACGGGTGGTTGAATTGACCAATGAACTGACGATGGGGTCACCAGACACCACATGGAAGGTCAATATGGGACCGGTCATTGACCAAGATGCTGTGAATAAAATCACCCACTATATCGAAATTGGCGCAGGTGAGGGCAAACTGCTCACTGGTGGCAAGTTAGTAGAGACAGCAGAAAATGGGTATTTCATTCAACCGACTGTTTTTGGCGGGGTAGAACCGAATGCGCGAGTGTCGCAAGAAGAAATTTTTGGACCTGTTTTAGCCATGACCAAAGTGCGCGATTTTGATGAGGCGATTGCGGTGGCAAATGGGACAGATTATGGCTTAACTGGCGCGATTTATAGCAATAATCGGTATCGTTTAGAAGAAGCCCGCAAAGAGTTTTTTGTGGGTAACTTATATTTGAATCGCAAAAGCACAGGTGCAATCGTTGGGGTGCATCCATTTGGCGGATTCAATATGAGTGGGACAGATAGCAAAGCGGGCGGACCAGACTATTTATTGCATTTTACCCAAGCCAAGAGCATCGCTGAAAAACTATAATGCACATCATTTGTAAGGGCGCAACAGGTTGCGCCCTTGCAGGAATAAATATCGCTTGATAAAACTTATATTCATTGCATCAAATTGTTAAATCTTTTTGGTGAAAAAATGAAAATCGCATATAATCTAAAACATTATGTGCGATTTTTTAATTTTTATTTAAGAAAGGCAGGCGCAATGAGGTTGCCCGCACGTCATGAATTACTTACATGGGCAGATGTAGACAAATTGGTAGATGTTTTGTTGCCCCAATTGCAATCGGTAGGGCGATTCGATGCGATGGTGATGATAACTCGCGGGGGAATTGTCCCGGGTGGTATGTTGGCAGAGGCATTAGGGATTCGGAGTGTCTTAACGGCGGCGGTGGATTTTCCGACATCAGATGATAGCGGTCTAATGGTGTGGCCCTCGTTTTTGCAATTTCCAGATGAAGCCCTTTTGCGTGGACGTTATACGTTGATTGTGGATGATGTTTGGGGTAGTGGACGCACCAGCACCGCCGTAAAAGGTCGGTGCGAAGCCGCAGGTGCAATTCCCTATACCTGCGTATTTCATTTTAACCCTTATCGCTCTCTGTTCAGCAAGGCAGAACCCGATTTTTATGGGGCTGTGACCGATGCCTTTATCATTTATCCATGGGAAGTAGATAGAGGATTAAGCACGATGGGGGCATTGACACCCTCGCCGATGCCAGAGAATTGAGCAGTTGTCAGATGCAAATTAAAGAAAGTATAATTTTTGCACATCTGATAAAAAATTTCTGCTATACTATCTTTAGACAGAATGACATTACATCATTCTATGACTTGACCAATCAATAGAAAGCATGTGCAATTACTTGTTAGACCAAATTCTTATACTGAGCAATATTACTTGCACCATCACCACCGAGAAAGGAGACAGCGCATTTTTTGTAAATTGCCAAAATTGCGCTATTTCGTTATATGGATGACAACATCAACACACCACAAAAGAGTGATATGTCCGAATTTGAGCGATTACTCTATGAATCGTTTGAGCCACAAGATTTGATGCGTGGTCAAATTCGTAACGGGTTGATTTTAGAAATCAAGCCCCGCGAAATTATTATTGACTTGGGTACAAAGCAAGATGGTATTGTGCGTTCAGAAGATTTAGAACGCCTAGATGAGCAATTTCGTAGTAGCCTGAAGGTGGGTGATGAAGTCCCCGTATATATCCTGAATCCCAGAGATGTAGATGATAACCTCATTGTCTCGATTAATATGGGATTACAACGATATGATTGGGAAAAAGCCCGCGAGTTGCTCAAGACCGAAGACGTGGATAATGTTCGCGTGGTTGGCAATAACCGTGGCGGGATTTTAGTCCGTTGGCGCAGGCTAGAAGGATTTATCCCCAGTTCACACCTAACCAGCATTAATGTTGCGGATAAGCGCGAAAACTCGAATGACCTCATGGGCAAAGAATTGGTCGTGAAGGTTATTGAAGTAGACCAAGACCGCAGACGGCTCATTTTTAGTGAACGTGAAGCCCAAAAAGAATGGCGAGCGCAACAAAAAGCACGCTTATTGGCAGAACTAAAAGAAGGCGATGTCGTATCGGGTACAGTCACAGGCTTGCGTGACTTTGGTGCATTTGTTAATTTGGGCGGGGCAGATGGTCTTATCCATGTGTCCGAATTAGCATGGCATCGGGTAGACCATCCGCGTGATGTGTTGCATGTTGGGGATGTGATTGATGTGTATATCCTCAACCTAGACCGCGAGTCTAACCGTATTGCGCTCAGTCGCAAACGTTTGTTACGTGACCCATGGGAAGAAGCCGCAGAACGTTATCATGAAGGTCAATTGGTCGAAGGCACAGTCACCAATGTCGTCGATTTTGGCGCATTTGTCGCATTAGATAATGGCTTAGAGGGCTTATTGCACCTCAGCGAAATGGGTGATGGCTCGCTCAAAGAACCACATTCATATTTGCAAAAAGGGGATAGACTCAATTTGCGAATTAGTCATCTTGAGCCAGAAAAACGGCGTGTGGGCTTTACTCAACGGTGGGGGACAGAAACACCTACAGATGCACCACCACCCCCTGCAACGGAGAATGTGCCACCTGCTCCAGAGACACCAACCGAAACACCCCCCGCAGAATAATCATGAGGGCATGAGGTTTCATGCCCTCTGATATGCTAAATAGGGTCTTAAATGAGTTAATTTGTGGTAAAAACCACATTTCTGTAATATTTGCATTGACATTTCCCCCCCCACTTTGTACAATTCCGTTCACTTTATGAAAGGGAACAGCGTCACAACCCTAGCGGTGTGCCACGCTTATTATCACTGTTGTGCCATCATTTTTATCGCAACTAAGCATTAATCAAGCGGTCACTTCTTGGAGAAATGAACCGTTGTTTCGTGTTCCTGCACATAAATCACAAAAAATTTAACCATTTAGGAGCGTATTTATGTCTAATACATCGTCGGGGACCTACTCCGACTCTATGGATTTTGCCGCGTTGTTGGAAGCCTCGTTTGAAGCTGATAATTTAGAACGTGGCGATGTTGTGACAGGCAGAATTTTAGGAATTGACCAACAAGGGTTGATTATCGGTATTGATGGGTCTCCGCGTGATGGCTTTGTCTCGCGCAAGGATATTGAACGCCTAAATATGCGCCCAGAAGATTATCATTTGGGTGATGAAATTGATGTGACTGTTTTGCGGATGGAAGATGAAGAGGGCAACCTTGTTTTGTCTGTTTCGCAAGCACGCCAAGGCGAAGATTGGAAAATTGCCGAATCTTTGCAAGAAAAAGACGAAGTTTGGTTTGGCGAAGTGGCAGAAGCGAACCGTGGTGGTTTAATTATTTTGTTTGGTAATTTGCGCGGATTTGTGCCAGCCAGCCATGTTAGCGACTTGCCAAGAGGCTTAAATGAAGAAGAACGCAAGAATTACCTTGCACGCCTTGTCGGACAAAAAGTACCCCTTAAGGTGATTGAAGTGAACCGCAAACGTCGCCGTTTGGTATTCTCTCAACGTGATGCCCAACGCGATAACCGCGAAGCCCGCAAAGACAGCTTGCTCGATGAACTTAAAGAAGGCGAAGTCCGTCGTGGTGTCGTTAGCGGTTTGCGCGACTTTGGCGCATTCGTAGACTTGGGTGGGGCAGATGGTCTTATCCATATCTCCGAATTGGCGTGGCATCGTGTGAAGCATCCAAAAGAAATTTTGGAAGTGGGCGACCAAGTAGATGTGTATATCCTCCGCCTAGATAGCGAAGGCAAACGCATTGGACTGAGCCTCAAACGCCTCCAACCCAATCCTTGGTCGGTGGTCGAAGAAATGTATCATGTGGGTCAATTGGTGCAAGGTACAGTGAGCCGCACCGCCCAATTTGGTGCATTCATCAGCCTTGAACCCGGTATCGAAGCCTTATTGCATGTCAGTCAAATCGGTGATGGCACCCTCCAAGATGCTACCCAAGTGATTAAAGATGGTGATGTGTTGACCATGCGGATTATCAGCATTGAAGCCGATAAGCAACGCTTGGGCTTGAGCCTGCGCGAAATGGCATTAGAAGGCAAAGCTACTGCGGACGATGAAGAAACACAAACCGCCGAAGCTGTGACCGAAGAAGTTGAAGCCCCAACCAGCGAAGCCCCTGTAGCAACCGCGTAACCAAGATAACTATAAATACTGTAATGGCATGATAGTTCATGCCACTACAGCCCTTACCTACACCCTATCCTCAACATTTCCTCAAATCCGTGCCTAGTAATTCATTATTTTGCTTGTTATAATGCACAATAAGTCGTTCATTGCATGGAGAAAAGAGATAAACTTCTTCCTGCTTGCGCCTGAATAAAACCCACGCAGGAAGGGGGTGAATTATGGCAACTGTTAGATTAAAACCCAACGAGTCGCAAGACCAATTATTGCGCCGTTTTCGTAAGCGCGTAACCAATGCGGGTATTCTTAGCACTGTGCGTCGCAAACGCTGGCACATCTCTAAGAGCGAATTGCGCCGTATCGAAAAGAAAAAGGCAATTCGTCGTTCACGTCGTCGTCAACGCAAGGCTTCGATAAGATAATGCCCCATTGGGGTATATTATCCCACATATCATGTGTTTATTCACCGCTATCGGCACTTGGTTGATAGCGGTTTTAACGTTTATCTATCCAGAAAGGTATTTTACATATATGGCAAAACAAGAAGACAAGATTGAAGTTGAAGGGGTTGTTGTAGAAGCCCTTCCCAATACTCAATTCATGGTACAACTCGAAAACGGACACCGTGTTTTATCGTATTTATCGGGCAAAATGCGTAAATTTTATATTCGTATTGCACTCGGAGATAAAGTTCGCATTGAGATGAGCAGTTATGATATGACACGCGGGCGGATTGTGTATCGTCATCGTGACCAAGTGGGCAGTTTTGACGAAGAAAAGTAACTAGCCGTTTCCTCAAAAGGTGACATCATGAATGGGGCATCCTGTTCGGGCGGATATAGGCAAATTAATAATATTGCCCTGTATCCG
>CALDGT010000271.1 GCA_937942935.1 uncultured Chloroflexota bacterium
CGTCGCCTTGTTTTTATAAATTAGGATTGTGTCCCCTCTGGCACAGCAAAAATCATCCGACCCGCTTCACGGTTAATCAATTTGGTCACGGTAACGCGCACAGTGCGGTCTATATAATCTTTGCCGTTTTCGACTACCACCATCGTGCCATCATCCAAATAACCAACTCCTTGACCACTATCACGCCCTTCTTGGATGATGTGGAGGGGGAAGGTTTCGCCCGGTATATACACCGAGCGCACCGCATTTGCCAACAAATTCATATTTAATACCGTTACCCCTTGCGATTCTGCCACTTTGCTGAGGGGGTAATCGTTGGTGAGCAAGTAGGCTTCCATTTGGATAGCGAGCGCGACCAATTTATTATCTACTTCTGGAATATCGTCTATATCGTCATCAATCACTTTAACAGGTGTGATGTTATTCCGTTGTAACTCATTCAATTTTATCAATCCGCGCCGACCACGATTGCGACGCAAAGTATCGGATGAATCGGCGACTTGGTGTAATTCGGTCATGACAAAACGCGGGATGAGCAGTGTGCCACCCAAAAAGCCCGTTTTAGAAATTTCGACAATGCGACCATCAATCAAGACACTGGTATCCACCAACATCTGGCGCGAGGATTGCGCGGCAACAGCGCGTGCAATTTTTGAATTTGTCCTATCGAATAACATATCCCAAATTTCGCGGGCGCGATTACGAAAAACAGTCACACCGATATACCCACAGACCAATGAAGCGGCAGGTGGGACAAAACTGCTGAGTGGTACAGGCAAAAGCGATAATGGATAAGAGACCATCAACCCAATACCAAGCCCGACAAATGCCCCAATCATCGCCACAAAAAAGACGTGAATGGGCATCTCGCGGATGGCTTTATTCATCGCCTGAACAGGGCGAACTGTTATCCATGGGGTGAGGATGAGACCGACTAATGCGCCCACCAAACCGATAATGACCGCACCAGCATCGGCAGGCAAATCCAGCGATGGCGCAGAATCGGCACCGATTCTTGCCCCTAATATGGTAAATACAAAAAGTCCGATAATACGGGATATAAAATCTATCGTTGCCATGAGAAATGCTCCTGTATGGATTTATAATGATTGTTTTATCTCACGGAATGATGGCTGTGAGGGGCATTTCTGCGACAATCACCACAAACCCAATAAATACATAAACGAAAAATGCTACTATCACAGGGAATGAGTGACTGTAGATAGTGACATCCTTCATTATATCTGAAAAAAGTAATTCAGTTCAACAGGGGTTTTCTTTATTCATCTAATGGCACAAATGGCGATGTCATCTCTGGGTTGTCGAAAAATTGCGGACTTTCTAAAAATAAACCGCGCCCTTCCACTGCCACCCGACCATCAGGCAAGACAACACGGCTCACTGTCCAAATTTTGCGCCCGTCTCTGCTCTGAATTTCGCCATGTACGGTGATTTCGGTATCTAATGGGACGGCGACTTTGAGGTCAAAGCTCAGGTGAACCGCCACAGCCTGATGACCCGCATACCAAGCGGTTGCGCCCATCGCTTCATCTAATAGGGCGATTAATGCCCCACCATGCACATGACCGGGAGGACCTTGCTTATCTGCTTGAATCCGAATTTTGCCAGATATTTTGCCATCTTCATGCACATGAAAGCGCATCCCAAACCCATCCGGTGGGGATTTGGTGATAAAATCTGTTCCGCCGATGGGTCTGGGATATTTTACGCTCATGATTTATGCTCCTGATGGTGATTCTAAACTCGCCCTGCGACTATGAATTCCGGTTGCGCCATCAGGACGAACTGGCGCATTTGTTTCGATTTGTGCTTTGCCCCCGCGGTCTTTTGCGCGGACGCGGAAGGTGTGGTCTCCGGGAGTGAATGCCCAATCAAAGCGCCATTGTATCCATGTGGTATCAGATAATGGGGTTTTGAGTTGTGCGGTCATCCATTCGCCATCATCTACTTGTATTTCTACCGCAGAAATGCCTTTCGCGCCAGAGTAAGCAATGCCACCAATTGGGACATAATGCACACCATCTTGGGTATAAATATCTTCTTTACTCACCGTGTCAATCACCGACGTGGTTTGAACAAGGGCTTGTTCTGACCATGTACGGCGCACCCAATACCCTTCGCCCCATTCACGCACAAATTCAATATCGGTAATCCATTTGGGTTGTTTCATGCCATAACGGTCTGGGATATAAATTCGCAATGGAAAGCCATGTTTTTGTTTGAGTGGTTGACCATCCCACGCATACGCGAGCATCATCCGTTCATCGTTGCGGGCAACACCCAATGGCACCCATTCATCAAAGCCATCTGCGCCCAAAATTTTGGCATATTGTGCCAATGGGTCTACACCCCAAGCATCCATCAACACCTTAAACGGAATTCCTGTCCAGATGGTCGTGCTGATGAGGTCGCCCCCAACTGAATTTGAGATACACGACAACGTAATGTACTGATTGACTGGTTCATAACTTTCTACAAGGTCGGTTAATTTAATTTCGAGTGGTTCTTTGACCATGCCATGTACCTTGAGCCGATAACTTTCGGCATCAATCACAGGCGGGCGGGCGCTAATATCTATCCGATAATGCTCATCCAGTGGGGTAATTTCTGGGCGTGTGCCTGTTGGTATCTGTAGATTTTCGATAACCGTAGATTGCACTGTGCCTGTAGATACTTCTTCTGTCGCAGTTGAGGTAATGGTCTCGCCTGTGGTGATTACCTCAAACGCATCAGAGGTATCTACTTCGGGTTGCAATAATGCCCCAAGTCCTGCTCCGACCACAGTGATTGTCGCAGTTGCCCCGCCAATTTGAATGAGAAATTTACGGCGGTCTAATTGGTCACTATCCTGTGCTGTTTCTGGGGCAATCTCACGGGTGCGAATATCGAGCAATTGTTGATATGCCCAAGCAAGTGCTAATCCCCACAACGTATATAACCCAACAATCCAAAATAAACTCAACATGGGGTTTGCGGTAGCGGTGATATTTTTTGCGACCACGATGAACATCATCAATCCGCCGAGCGCGAAACCTTCAAAAAGCCCAATAATTGCAAAATCGCGCTTCACCCGATTCATGGTGAGATAAGCAAGCCCGCCGACAATCCCACTAATGATGATGACCATCCCCAACGCCATCCCTTGCTCCGCAATTTTGGCGGTGGTGTCGGTATCCATCCCAAATATCCGAATGACAGCAACCATGCTATCAATCCCAAATGTGAGGAGTTGACCGGGTAAAATATCGCGCACAAAGCTGAATACATCAAATGGTAAAAAGGGCAATCCGAGCAAATTATCTGCCAGATATAATAATGCAAGGAGGGGCAGGGTGAATAATGCACCGATGAACATGCCCATCACAAAACCGACACGCACTTTTGGCACGGGTTGAGGTGCTAAAGTTGAATTATCCATAAAAACCCTCTCAAGACTATTTTTATTGATGTAGATGTTTTGGAATACATCCACTTTTATCATTCTACTGCGATTATTTTGCACGAAAAACATTAACACACCATTACAGGAATGACCGTATAAGATGATAATTGGTCAAACTGCCCACGTTTTTAGTGCTATTTTGGCTTATATCGCCTATAATGAGGGAGATTTTGTTCATTTAGAAAGTAGCACACCATGTTCATCGTAGATGCACATCAAGATATTGCTTTTAATACTGTATCATTTGGACGCGATTATCGCGTGAGCGCCCTCAAAAAGCGGATAGAAGAAGCCAATACGCTCACTGCACAAAAAGCGGGGCATGTTATGCTTGGATTGCCAGAAGCGATTGCTGGACGGGTAGCGATTGTCTTTGCGACCATTTTCACCGAACCGCGTGGCAGAGTCCCCGCCATCGGGAGCGATGCCGTCCTCTATACCAATGCCAAAGAAGCTATGAAAGCAGGTGAAGTTCAACTCGATGTTTATAAACGTCTGTTAGACGAAGAACCACGCTTGCGCCTCATCCAAAATACTGCCGATTTAGAGGCGGTGTTGGCGACATGGGCAGATGATGTGCCTGTCACCCAACGGGTGCAAGGATTGGTTTTATTGATGGAAAATGCTGACCCCATCATCGAACCACGTCAATTTGAATGGTGGTACGAACAAGGAGTTCGTTTAGTGGGTCCTGCGTGGCGTGCGACACGCTATTGCGGTGGCACAGGTGAACCGGGACGACTAACGTCATTAGGGCGTGAATTATTGGAAGTGATGATGAACTTTTCTGCGATTTTAGATTTATCGCACATGGCAGAAGAAGCGTATTTAGAAGCATTAGATATGTACGAAGGGGTTATTATCGCCAGCCACAGCAATCCGCGCCATTTTCGTAATAGCGACCGTCACCTGAGTGATATGATGATACGACGTTTGGCAGAACGGGGTGGGGTGATGGGCATTGTGCCATATAACCTATTTTTATCCAACACATGGTCATTGAGTGACGGGAAATCTGCGATTGGGCTTAATCGTGTGATAGAAGCGATTGATTATGTGTGCCAATTGACGGGGAATGCCTCACATGCTGGTTTGGGGACAGATTTTGATGGTGGATTTGGTGCTGAATCTACCCCGCAAGAATTTAATACCGTTGCTGATTTATGGGGATTAAAAGAGGCGCTCGCCTTACGTGGATATTCGCAAACCGATATTGCTAATATTTTGGGCGGGAATATGCTTCGCCAACTCCGCACCAGTTTGAAAGGACGTTAACCCGATGGAACGAGTCGGACAGATTGGTATTGCGATTGGCACATTAGGCGCAATTTTATTGCTGATGGGATTATTCCCCGGTGTGACAGGTTTAGACCCAACACCCGGTATTGGTGTGATTCAATTAGTGGTGGTGTTATCTGGTTTTACATTATTCATCATGGGGGCGCTAATTTATGTCAAATACACATTTTATGCCTATGATGAAGCCAACCTAACACAACTGATTGGTACACGCCTTGCCATGACGGGGGTACTTTTGGCGGGATTATTTAGCCTTGCTGATGCGTTTGGGTTTGGCTCTCATGGGGTAGAATTTAGTATTGAAAATTTTTTGGGACCCTTGCAAATCATCGGTATTGTGACAAGTTATGCCATCGCCTGTATCGGTGTTTTGGTTTATGCGCTTGGTGGTCAGAGTTTACATGATGACCCAGAAGATACACAAATAATTTCTGAAAATGAACAACAAATGCAAGAAGATTTTGAACAAGCCCCAAATAATGGTTAAAATTTTGTCACTTAGTCACTATTTGTCATAAATCTCTCATTTTTTGTTCATTTCGATTTGTTAATTTTTACTATCTTTGGGTATAATGATGGCAGTGTGTGGAAAAAAGTCTCTTTAATACGAGGCAAAATATTTTTACTGATTGATTGGAGGCAAAGAAGTGCGTAGAGTATTCTCTCTAGTAGTAGCCGTCTTGCTCTTTGTGTTGGCGACATTGCCCGCATTGGCGCAAGGTACAACTATTTTGGACGTGGTGAATAGCCGTGAAGACCTCAGTGTTTTGGCATCTGTGGTGGCGGCTGTTGACCCAAGTATCGCAGAAACTCTTACTCGGACAGATATCCCCGGTTTGACTCTGCTCGCGCCCAACAATGAAGCATTCACCCGCTTGGGCTTATATTTTGATGTGGATTTGGCATTCTTTGTAGAAAATCCTGAAGTTACTGCCAATCTTCTCCGTTATCATGTTCTGACAGGCTTCTTTAGCTTGGCAGATATT
>CALDGT010000272.1 GCA_937942935.1 uncultured Chloroflexota bacterium
ATAATCACCATGATTGTGCATTACATTCTTAAAGCGTTCATAAACGCCATTCCAACCATCAAGAGCAACTTCTAATAATTGACGAAGTTCTCTTTTCGTTGTCTGAGCAAAGGCTTTCATTTCCTGATAACCCTCATCGGAATTTTGAGATGGAAATTGGATATAATCATCTAAAATAGATATGTCATCATCTTCATCGGTGATTAGATTATCATACTCTTTTTGATTGAGAATTTGACCTGTATCCCGATGAATATAATAAGGAGAATAAGGATCTTCTCGAATGTATTCAAAATAGTGCATCAATGTGTCTTGTTTAATTTTCATTGCCCCACGCACCTTGTCAAAAAACTCAGCTATTCATATATTCTCGGCGCACCTGCTCCATCAGTTCATGCAAATGCTCTTGCCGAAAGGGATATTCTTGAATGGTGTAGCAGAGTGCCGCCAACGCCATCCCCATATCGTAATCATAACGGGGACCAACCGCCTGTTCACCCACAATCACCACTTGCACACCCTGTAATGTGAGACCTGCATTTGCCAGTGTCACAACTACCCCCGCCGAATATCGCGCCCAACTAGGCAACGGGCGGTTGGTCACACTCCGTTTTTGGCGGGCGCTTCGCCATGTAAATATGGCTTTGCCATCATTGTTATCTGGCGAATACAGGGTATATTCATCGTTATTCGACAAAATCCCTGCTACCCACATCTCACGACCACCCGCCTGAAACAGATAAGCAGGGGCAGTTTTGGGGAATAATTGTGTAAACTTTGCAAGCAACCGCACAGGCGGATTTGTTTCTTGAATCGGCGAACTTGGCATAATAAAAAACCTCCACACAATTGAGGATTATATCACAAAATGAAATAGGCATGACCTCAATATGAGAAATAGGCTGTAACAATCCGCACAAAATATCCTCTATAATAAGTGGGGATTTATCTATTTATGCGAAAGATGTTGGGATGAAATTAATCACCAAGTGGGTTGAACGCCTCACAAAATCAGATTGGTCTATCCGATGCCTCATGCTCTCGGTCATCATCGCCATGAGCATTAGTGCGGGACATTTCAATATTGGCAAAAATAACGGGATGGATGAGGGCTTTTTATGGGCATCATTAGGCGCACTCATTTTTTTGCTCATGCTGTTATTGTTGTGGAATCGCCCCACTCATCCTACACCGCAACCGCCCATTGCTATCCAAAAAATTCATACTAAAACACGCTGGTTAGCCGTATTTTTAGGATTTTTTGCATTAGCATTATTGGCAGAAATCAATGGGAAGGTGTTCAAAATCCGCGAATTGCTCAGTGTATCATCTCATCTACAATTCGCTTTATGGGTAGGGGGTATTTGCTTATTGGCGACAGGATTTGCTGGCTGGCGTTATACATGGGGCGAAAAACAAACCAAATCGGGCAAAACAAAGCGTGTTCGTGTCGCTATTCACGAAAAAACATTCCGCCAACACTTAGTCAGTATGCCTCGCATTGAGGTAATTGGGGTGTTGGTCATCCTCATTTTTGCGACTATTACCCGTTCTATCCAATTAGAGACACTAGCACGGTTATGGATAGACGAAATTCACTTTTCTAACCCCGTTTTGCATTTCAACATCAATACCAATATAGATTTACTCATCCCTTTCAGTTCGGTGGCGGCATTTCCGTATGTGTTCCCCTATATGCAATGGCATTTTGTGGAACTCATCGGCTGGAATTTGGTGGGGTTACGCGCCTTCAGTGTGGTTTTGGGGGTTGTCAATGTCCTCGCAGTTTATTTATTAGCACGAGAATTATTCAATCGGCGGGTGGCGATGGTCGCCGCCTTAGCCCTCGCCGCCCTGCCGATTCATATTCAATTCAGTCGAATTGCGCTCAATAACATCGTAGACCCCTTATTGGGTACATTAACTTTTTATTTCATCATCAGAGGATTAAATCGCCCACATCAAATACGAGGCAATTTTGCATGGGCGGGGGCAATGCTCGGACTCACACAATATTTTTATGAAGGTGGGCGCTTTTTATTCCCTGTCCTCACATTAGGATTATTCGGATTGCTTGGTAGTTGGTCTTATATCCGCTACATTCGCCCCATGATAACCCCCGCTATTCTCAACAAATCTAAACGACCAGACATTATTGCAAGGTTGCCAAAAATCAACCCTATGCCCATCATTCGTGCTGGTATCATCTTGTGGGTGGTGGCGGTTTGTGTTGGTGCGCCTGTGTATTATACCCTCATCGCACGCAATCAGGGTGTGGCGGCGCGATTGGATACCGCAGGCGTATCAGATAAAACCATCAACACATTTGATAGCCCAGATGCAGTGGTCAAGCATGTATTTAATCGGCTAAC
>CALDGT010000273.1 GCA_937942935.1 uncultured Chloroflexota bacterium
TGGATAGCCATTAGAAATCATTCAATCGGCTGTGCATTGTGGTGTATCAGCCAGAGCGCGAAGCCGAATTATTCCAATTATTAGGTGAACTCGCAGACCAAGAACGTGCATCAGAAATTGCATTCGATACCGCCCAATCTGAGGCACGCACCAACCCCCAAGACCCATTCGCGTGGTTCAATATGGGGAGTGCATTAGTTAATTTGGGGCGCTATCAAGAAGCCAGTGTCGCCTATGACCAAGCGATGAATTTGGGTTTGCCGTGGCGGATGTTGTGGTATCAATTCGGACCCTATCGCGCCTATTACGAGGTTGGGCGCTATCAGGATGTGCTGAATTATGTCGCCAACACGCTATCTACTGATGGTGGGCAATATGTCGAAGAAACGTATTATTGGCAAGGTCGCGCATTGGCACAATTAGGACGCACCAATGAAGCGGTTGCC
Source organism: uncultured Chloroflexota bacterium (assembly GCA_937942935.1). Classification (GTDB taxonomy): domain Bacteria; phylum Chloroflexota; class Anaerolineae; order Aggregatilineales; family Phototrophicaceae. The sequence goes on from CALDGT010000273.1 coordinate 447, forward strand.
GCCTTACAACGCGCACTCGACCAAAATCGCTTTTTTGCAGATGCCCGCCAAGCCATCACAGAATTAGGAGGGTAATTTATGAGTGAATCCACGCCTAATACCGCCAATTCGCGGCAACTCGCTCGGTCTACCCTCACCGTCATGGTTGCCTTTGGAATTGCTAAAATCATCAGTTTGGGGCAAACGGTCATCATCGCCAGTGTGTTTGGTGTTGGCGCAGAATGGGACGCATTCGTCACTGCCAACCGCATCCCCGAACTAATATTCACCCTCATTTCGGGTGGCGCACTTGCCCATGCTTTTGTGCCAATATTCAGTGGCTACTTGGCAAAAGGAGATAAAGAGAGCGCGTGGAAACTCGCCTCGCATGTGGTGAATTTGGTATTCATCGTCACCCTGTTTGTGAGTAGCCTCGTATTTCTCACAGCAGAGTGGTGGGTTGGCAATGTCGCCGCCCCCGGTTTTGATGCCCAAACCCAAGCGCAAACAGTTCAACTCATGCGGATTTTACTCATCGGGACGCTGATTTTTTCAGTCAGTGGTTTGGTGATGGGTATATTAAATAGTCACAATCACTTTTTGCTCCCTGCCCTTGCGCCGATTATGTTCGATGTCGGGATTTTATTGGGTGTGATATTTTTACTCCCCATTTTTGGTGTGACAGGCATTGCTATGGGCGCGGTATTGGGTGCGAGTATGCACTTGGGAATACAAATTCCCGGACTCATTCATTTTCGTGCCAAATGGCGACCAGAAATTAGCCTACGTGACCCTGTTTTATGGCGTGTGGTACGGTTGATGTTGCCCCGTGTGGCGGGACTCGGTGTTTTTAGCCTCAATTTTTTGGTGATGAATAATATCGCCTCACGGTTGGGGACAGGTGCAGTGAGCGCCCTCGATTGGGGGTGGCGCTTGATGCAAATCCCACAAACCCTCATCGGCACAGCAATGGGGACGGTGATTTTTCCAACACTCGCCGCCTTCAGTGAATTGGGTGATGATGACAACAAACGCAATGCCATGACGGGCGCGCTCCGATTTATTTTGGTGGCAACCATCCCCTCTGCTATCGGGTTAATTTTTGTCGGTAGACCGATTATCAGTTTATTAGAACGTGGAGCATTTGATGCCAGCGCCTCTGAGTTGGTCTATACCACCCTGCGCTTTTTCGCGTTGGGGATTATCGTCCACTCCGCGCTAGAGGTGGTCGCACGTAGTTTTTATGCCGATAAAGATACCATCACCCCCCTATGGGCGGCATTGGTTGGTGCAGGGATTAACCTTGTTGGAGCATTTGCTTTTAGCAATGTGCTTTATGCCCAAACATTCGGGTTACAAAATGCCATGATATCGGGGTTTAATGTGCCATACACCCTCGATTTTCGGGGAGCATTTGGCAACCCAAGCGGGTTAGCTCTCGCCAATACAATCGCAACAATGGTGGAAGTGGGTATTCTCATCATCATTTTACGCAAACGTTGGCATGGTATTCACGAAAATGTGTTGGCGAATGCGGTTATGAAAGCCTTATTTGCTAGTTTAGTCATGGCAGGTGCGATTGTCGCAGTGAATTACGGTTGGAATTTACTCGGATTCGGTGAACGCGGATTATTATTCACCATCGCCCAAGTCGTCATCGAAACAGGCATTGGTGTCATCGTGTTTTTTGTGGTGGCATGGTCACTCAAAATGGAAGAACTGCGCTTGCTATGGGGGTTATTCAAACGGCGTAAGCCCGCTACAGCAGAGGTGGTCGCATGATAAAAATTGTCTCACTCACATTGGGCATCGCCGCCACCAATTGTTATATCATCGGTGATACAGACATTAATCAAGCCATCGTCATTGACCCAGTAGATAACGCCGATTTAATCCTGAACACTGCCAAATGGCAAGGTTGGGAGATAAAACTCATCCTCGCTACACATAGCCATTTTGACCATGTATTGGCGAGTGCGCCCCTTAAGCAATTGACCAACGCCCCATTTTATATCCATCATCTAGGCGAGATGTGGCTCAAATCCATGCCACAACAAGGCATGATGTTCACAGGCACACCGTTTCCACCCGCCGCCACACCCGATAGATGGTTAACCGATACCCCCGAAAGACTTACGCTCGGTAGTATCATACTAGAGACCATTTTCACACCCGGTCATGCGCCCGACCACTTGGCATATTATTTGCGGAGCGAAAATGTGCTGTTTAGTGGGGATACCTTATTCGCAGGGAGTATCGGCAGAACCGATTTACCGGGCGGGAATTATCCGTTGTTGATGCAATCCATCATCGAAAAATTATTGCCACTCGGCGATGATACCCGTGTTTTGGCGGGTCACATGGAAGCGACCACCATCGGACGCGAAAAACGAACCAATCCTTTTCTCATAGACGAGTTGAATTAACTTATGACCACATCTACGAAACCACATCCATCCACCCTAAAAAAATGGGGGATTAATATTTCAATTATGTTAGTGAGCATCGCCATCACCATCAGCGCAATTCCCCTACTCTTTCCAGATTTATTCAATCGTGCCGTTGCGATGAGTGTCCCCGCCGAGACGATTAAGTTTTATGTCGGTA
>CALDGT010000274.1 GCA_937942935.1 uncultured Chloroflexota bacterium
ATTTGAAAATCGGTATATGACAAAAGAGGGCGGTTTGCGCTGGTTATCGTGACAATCGACGCCAGATGTCGAAACGAGCAGTATTTACTTCATTGCACGCGACATTACAGAGTCTAAGCGAATTGCCGAAGAGCTAGAAGAAAGCCGTAAACGTGCAGAGCAACTGGCGCTCGAAAATCAGATTCGCGCTCAAAACCTAGAAGCTGTGGCGCGTGTGAGTACCGCGACAACAACGCTTTTGGTGCTAGAGCAATTGCTTGAACAAGTGGCAAATTTGACCAAAGATGAATTTGGTCTGTATCATGCACACATTTATTTATTAGATGATGACGAAGAAGCCTTAATCGTCGTCGCTGGTTCGGGTGAAATTGGGCAATTGATGGTGAAAGCCAAACACCAAATTCGCCTCAATCGTGACCAATCAATCGTGGTGCAAGCATATAAATCTGGCAAAGCCATCATCGTAAATAATGTACAAACAGATACCAATTTCTTGCCGAATCCGCTTTTGCCAGAGACTCACTCAGAAATGGCGATTCCGCTTGCCATCGGCAATCGGGTACTGGGTGTACTCGATATGCAATCAGAAAAAACTGGAAGATTTAGTGAAGAAGATGTAAAAGTAAAAACCATCCTCGCAGACCAAATCGCTATCGCCATTCAAAATGCGATGTTCTTTGAATCACTGGAAGAACAAGCCACTCGTGAGCGCGAGATTGCCGATAAATTGCGCGATGTTGACCGCCTCAAATCGCAATTCTTGGCGAATATGAGCCATGAACTACGGACACCACTCAATTCGATTATCGGATACTCCGAAGTGCTGTTAGATGGTGTAGACGGTGAACTCACCCCAGATGCCGAAGAAGATGTAGAAGCCATTCATAATAGTGGTAAGCACTTACTCTCGCTCATCAACGAAATTTTAGACCTTGCTAAGATTGAGGCTGGCGAAATGCGCCTAGACCGCAAACCCATTGATTTAGTCACACAGGTCAAAGAAATTGTCCAAACCGCCCAAGTTTTGGTCAAAGACAAACCCGTGACATTGGAATGGGTACAAGAGACCGAAATCCCTGCCGTCAGCGCAGATGCAATTCGCCTACGTCAAATTATTTGGAACTTGGTCAGCAACGCGGTTAAGTTCACAGAATCGGGCAGTGTGAGAGTCCATCTGAATAAACAAGATGACGACACAGTGTCGGTTATCGTCAAAGATACAGGTGTCGGTATTGCGCCAGAAAAATTAAACCTCGTCTTTGAACGATTTAGCCAAGTAGATGGCTCATCTACACGGCGAGCTGGTGGGACAGGTTTGGGACTCACTATCACCAAACAGTTAGTCGAGATGCACAATGGACAAATTTTTGTCGAGAGTGAACTCGGCAAAGGCTCTACATTCTGGTTCACATTGCCAATTCATGAAACAACATTAGTCAATGTGACCAAATAACAAATACCCCTTTATGGTTGTATGGCAAGGGCGCAATATATTGCGCCCTTGCCATATCTTAATTAAAACAACGGAAAAAATATTATGAATAATCTCCATTTCACCAAAGTTGTCTGTTTAGAATGTGGTCATGAAATGCCCCCAAATATGACACTGACAACCTGCGAAAAATGCAATTCTGGATGGCTTGATGCCCGCTACGATTACGACACAATTAAACCATTATGGGCAAATGGTGTTGGTGGAAAGCGGTCTTTGTGGCGCTATGGTGCATTATTGCCGATTAGTACCCCTAATCCCGAAATTTCGCTTGGTGAAGGCTATACGCCACTGGTGCGGTTATATCAATATGAACGGATTTATGGGCATGAAGGCATTTATATCAAAGATGAACGTCATCAGCCCACCAATTCATTCAAAGACCGTCAAGCCTCTTTATCTGTCACGGCAATGCACCAGCAAGGCATTAAAGAATGTGTCTTGGCATCAACAGGCAATGCGGCGGTGGCGTATGCCGCCTATTGTGCGCGGGCAGGAATTAAGTTGTGGTTGTTTCTCACCAGCCTTGTGCCAAACGAAAAAATGCGTGAGGCGGCGTTATATGGTGCAGAGGTGGTCAAAGTATCGGGGACTTATGATGACACCAAAAAAATAGCCGCCCAATTTGCAGAACGCAAGGGCATTGTGATGGATAAGGGCGCACGCACCATCCCTAGCAAAGAGAGCATGAAAACACTTGGTTATGAAATCGCAGAGCAATTAGCAATAGAGCGCCACCCCGATGGTAGCCTACGCTGGCTCGCACCAGATTGGTATATTCAAGCGGTGAGTGGTGGCATTGGTCCCATCGGCGTTTGGAAGGGATTTCAAGAGTTATTCGATATGGGGCTAATTGATAAAATGCCAAAGCTAGGCATCATTCAAGCCTCTGGTTGTGCGCCAATGGTCAATGCGTTTCATGCCGATTTGCCCGAAGCCACTGCCGTTATCCCAAAAACACTCATTCATGTCCTCGCCACGGGCGACCCCGGACACGCCTATCATCTGCTCTATGAAGCGGCAAAAAGCAATGGCGGGGTGATGTTGGCGGTAGAAGATGGCGATACCTTCCAAGCGATGCGTCATTTAGCTTCGCGTGCGGGTATTTCTGTAGAACCTGCGACAGCAGTCGCATTTGCAGGACTAGATAAAATGTTCTCGCAAGGCATTATCAAAGCGGGTGAGACAGTGGTCATCAATTGCTCTGGTCATACCATGCCCGCCGAGAGTCATATTTTGGGCGACCAATATGACCGTTATATCCTCGACTTAAAAATAGACCCAACCGACCAAACCCATAGCCCAAAAGAAGAAGGGCTTGGCGCGGCATTACAAAATTTGAGCGAGCAAGTGACCACAGTCGTGGTGATAGACGATAATCCCAATGACCGCAGGCTGATTCGGCGTTTGCTCCAAAGTTATAAAAATTATCGGGTGTATGAAGCACACAATGGCGCAGAAGGGCTAAAAGTAATTGCAGACCGCAAACCCGATTTGGTCGTGTGTGATTTGACAATGCCAGAGATGGATGGGTTGACATTATTAGAACGGCTCAAAAAAGACCCCGCCACCGCCAATATCCCTGTGGTTGTCGTCTCTGCCAAAAATTTGACCGACCAAGACCGCCAAACCCTCAATGATTACTCAGATTCTGTTTGGACAAAGGGTGGATTTGAAACACGTCAATTAGTAGACCATGTGGTGAATGTATTAGGACATATCCCCCTAGGAAACACAAGATCTACACCTAAAACAAGCGATGGAGAAATTCCAGATATAGAGACACCTAAACA
>CALDGT010000275.1 GCA_937942935.1 uncultured Chloroflexota bacterium
TGACCACTTTGCCCCCTTTGGGCAAGGCACGCGCTAACCATACGGTGCTATACCCGCCCAATGTGCCAATTTCGAGGATATTTTTGGCATTGGTCAGTTGGGCGAGCAGATATAACATTTTCCCTTGTGCGGGAGATACATTGATTTGGGGTAAACCCGATTCATCGCTGAATGTGAGGATGTGGTCGAGGATGGGGTCTGATGGTAAAAAGTGCGCGTTGAAATAATCATCTACGGCATTCCATAGTTCTTGCATGTGGATTTTTCTCCTTGTGTGACGTAATCCATTTTTTATTATAGACGGGGTGATGGCATGGTCACAATGCACGCCTAAGTCCAATTTGGATTTTTGCAAAATCAAACGGCGGACGAGTGAGTTTCGTCCGCCGTAGGGAAATCGGTGTAGTGATGAGATTATAAATTGCTATCTGCTGATAAATCGGCGCAGGCGGATGTATCGTAATTGAGCGAGGCGGCAATCGAGAATAAATCGGTGGTGTAATTATTCATTTCGTTGGGCGCAGAAAATGCCATCAGGCTCGCCACATTGCCATTGCCCAAATCTACCGCCAAGACAAATGCGTCACGGTCTGGGGTGAAAAGTGTCATATAAGCGACTGTACGGTCTCCAATAGAGGTCGTCTGTGGCGCGATATAGGTCACACCCTGCGCTTCATAACTGGCAACACGGTCTGCACTGAGCATTTGCCGTTCTATCACCGCTTGGGGAGTAATTTGTGAGATGACATCGGTTGGGATGGCACAATTCACAATTTGGTCGTTATCGGCAAAGGTGGTCAAATTAAAATCGGGGGGGATGATTTGGGTTTGAATTTGCCCACTGACCAATTCATTAATTGCCAATTGGTTGGTATTGGTAATGAGAACGTTTCCACCGACAGGCAGGATATACCAATTTTTGGGATAGGTGAAGGTGAGCAAGCCTGTGCGAAGTCTGCCGATTTCACCCATATAAGTGAGTGGCAATGGCTGAACATTCACCGCGCCAACATTGGGGGTATAGCGCACCGATTGTAGCAAGGTGGCAATATCCGCTTGGCGGGTTGTTAAAATAGTCGCGCCATCGCCTAATGCGGGTGATGCGACCAATGTCACCACATGCCCACTGCCCACATCCAACACAGCGATGAAAATGCCCGCCGATTGTGTATCCCACGTAAAGGTAAGTGTGGTGGAGACGGCATTCAATCCGTTGATGAGGAAAGTTTGGGGTTCTGATGTGGTAAAGGTGCCGTTGGGGGTTATGCCTAATGTATTGGCGATATTGGTCGGCGCGGTTTGTTCCCACAGGCGCAACCGCGAGGCGAGGATGCTCTCTGGGGAAGCCCCAAGCCCAACTCGTTCTAAATCGGCAATGGGTGTCGGACGCGAAACTTGCACCCGCAAATTGGGCGCGGTGCTATCGGGGAGAAAAAATTCACCTACCGATAAGCTGGTGGCATCTGAACTGATGGTGACAGCGATAGATTGGTCATGGTTAAAGCTGAAGATGCCATCTTCAAACATATAAACACGACTCACCAAATTCTGCCCAAATGCCGCGGCGGGAGAAATAAACAGAATAGACATACACAGCATGATAAAACTAATAAAAACGCGCATGATGAAACCTTTGCTATCAAATATAAAATAAGCATACACCAAAATACGGATAAATGGCGTAAAAATTTTTATCTACGTTTGAAAATATTATGAATCTCGTAAGAATTAGGACGAATTGCCTAGATTTATCGGGCAAGGTTTGTTTATGGTTGGAATACACATCACATAGATGCCATACCGCCCAATGAATGAATAGACCACATGCGTCACATTGAGTCCCACTTGGGGATGCGAAAGCGGTCTATCTATCACAATCCACACCCGTTCATCAGTTGGGATGGGCGCGGGAAAATGTTGAGATTCATAGCCATAATATTTGCCTGTGCGCCCTGTGAGGATGATGGCATATACTGGGTCATTTGGTGCGCGGACAGATTCTAGCCATTCAAATGCGCCACGCACATCATCTTTATAAATCGGCACAGGAATTCGGATGAGCAACAAGACGGTGAGTATCAGCAACAATCCAACACCCACACGCGGATTCTTTTTTGCGATATTGTGGATGAGGCTATGCCATCCGAGCGCGATGATTATCATCAGAGGCGCAAATATATATAAGAGGAAGCGGTCACTAAGTGGGTATAAATCCAAAAACGATGCGCCACACATCAACGCGACTGGCACAAAAATAAATCCTCCCACCCGCCAACCTATCCGCGAGAGTCCTAATAAAAATCCATAAAATACCAATACGATTAAAACCAACTGCCCAATACCCGCCAAATGTGTGAAGGTATGAAAGATAAACCAAAAGACAGAATAGGGTGTGGCGCGTAAAAAGTAATCTTCCCAAAAGTTATTCATAAAATCGGCTAAAGGCGTGCTATGCAAGACGGCTTGATACGAGACGATATACACCAGCCCAAAACTGATGACTTGTATGATGCCCATCAGGGTTAAATGACCAAGTGTGCGCCAATTCTGTTGGCAGATGGCATCGAACCACAGCACCACGCCACACCCCGCCAACATAAAGATAATCGCATGAGAAAACCAAACCCCTATCACACCTGTGAGGGTGGCTAAGGCGATGTATTTTGGGTGTGCTTGGCGACTGATTTGAATAGATAACCCCAAATACCATAATGCGAGTGTCGCATCTAAGGCATATTGCTTAAATTCTGTGGCATAATCTATATGAATAGCAGAGGTCGCTAATAATCCGAGCGCGAGTGGCAAGGCAGAGGGCGCAATCATCCGACAAACCCATATCAATAAGCCGATGGTGATGAGTCCTGCTATCAACGGGACTAAGCGCAGGCTATATTCGCTAATACCGATGATGTTGGTCAAGCCCTCGACTATCACCAAAAAACCGAGAGGCGCGGCTTGGTCATAATCCAATGGGCGCAAAATACCTTGCATATCCCGTTCTTGAATATTCAGCGCAAGGCTGGCTTCATCTAACCATAATGACCGATTAAACGCATATTGAAACAATAATATCGCCACAGCCAACGCCAAAAAGCCCCATTGTTATACCCTTGATCTGAGAAGCCCTAGC
>CALDGT010000276.1 GCA_937942935.1 uncultured Chloroflexota bacterium
TGATGGGTGGCGATATTACCGTCAAAAGCGCGGTGGGAGAGGGGTCTTGTTTTTCGTTTGAGATTGATATTGAGCCGATTTCATCCACAGAGACCATCGCAAAAGCCTATCCGCCCAAGGCGATTATGCCCTCATCCGAAGCCATCACCACCTTTCGTATTTTGATTGTCGAAGATGATTGGGATAGTCGTGCTTTGCTCACACGGTTGTTAGAATCGGTGGGATTTGAGGTGTTAGAAGCGACTAATAAGGAAGAAGCACACGAATTGTTGACGAGTTGGCATCCGAATTTGATATTTATCGATATGCAATTGCCCGCGCTGGATGGCGACCTATTCATCCAGCAAGTGCGCCACAACCAGACCAGCCAGCATATTCCCATCATCGCCATGATGACCACCCTCTATAATACCCCCCAAATGACCGATGATGGCATCACCGACACGCTGTATAAGCCCTTTTTGGCGGGGGATGTGTTCCGCAAAATTGAGCAATACACCCCCATCACCTTCCGTTATGAATTGGAATTGTATCCAAATGCGACCACCCCAAAATTAGAGGCGGGGTTATTTGCGCGGTTAGATACGCGCTGGTTACGCCTGTTTCATCATCAGGTAATGGCGGCGCGTCAGGCACAAGCCCTCGTCTTGTTGGATGAAATCGAGAGTGGGCATCCGCATCTCGCCAGCCTGTTGCGCGATTTGCTCATCAATTATCAGTATGAGGTGATTGTAGATTGCCTGAATGAAATTGTGTGAGGGCAAACGGTGGCACAACCGTTATCGCTCGTCATCCCCCGCTTGACACTAGGTGTATAATCATTTTAGACCGACTTGCACAAATTTTCTGCAAGTCGGTTTTTCGTTTGTATAGCCATGAGAGGAAAAAACATAATGGCGATTTCTCATTTTTTGCCCACCGTATGGGCGGCGAGCTTGCTTTCTGCATTAGATGGCGCGTTGGTATATGCCCAAGAGGGGGTGTGCAATCGGGATTATGATGGCGATGTGCGCGGGGTTGGGGATAAGGTCAAAATCAATAGCATCGGCGATGTGACCATCAAGACTTATACCAAAAATAGCGACATTGACGCCCCGCAAGAACTCACCAGCACCCAACAAGAACTCATCATCAGCCAAGCGCATTATTTCAATTTCGCCGTGGATGATGTCGAGCGCGTGCAATCGAAACCCGATGTCTTGCAAGAAGCCATGCGCCGTTCTGCCTTTGGGCTTCGCAATACTGCCGATGCGTATGTGGCGGGGTTGATGAAAGATGGCGTTTCTGCGGGCAATATCATCGGGAGCGATGTCACCCCAAAAGACGATTTGGGGACATCTGGCACCGCTTATGCGTATTTGGTTGATTTGGCAGTCTTGTTAGATAAAACCGATACCCCCGATTTTGGTCGGTTTGTCATCGTCCCGCCATGGTTTCATGGGTTGTTGCTCAAGGATGACCGCTTTATCAAATCGGGCAACGATATGAGCGCCGATATTATCCGCAATGGTCAGGTGGGAGAAGCGGCGGGCTTCCGCATCTTAAAATCGAATAATGTCCCCAATGTGAGCAATGCCAAGTATAAAATCATCGCAGGGCATGGCATCGCCACCAGCTATGTCGAGCAAATTTTGGATGTCGAAGCCTTTCGCCCAGAACGTCGTTTTTCTGATGCCGTAAAAGGGTTGCATGTGTACGGCGCGAAGGTCGTGCGCCCAACCAACCTCGCCATGTTGGTCGCCAATAGCGCCTAATCTGTTTCGCCCGTTCAACGCGGGTGAATTCTCGCTGGAGGTGTTGTGCCTCTGGCGAGGCATCATGATTTGATGCAATTTCGCTTGTCATAAGGCAAATTGTAACAAGCGTGGGCAATCTGCGTTATAATACATACAATAGACGCACACTCGTTTGGAGCAATGCCATGCACAACCCAGAAATTTCGCCAGAGACCTTAGAGCGCCTCAAAAAACGCGCCGAGTCTCATCATATCAGTTTAGATGCGCTCATGAATCAATTGCTCGACAAGCAAATGATGCGCTACACGCATATTTTAGACCTATTGCCCGATGCGATTGTGTTGTATAGCACCGAAAATCGCATTTTATATGTGAATCGGGCGGGAGATGATTTGCTACGGCGAAAGGGATTAACCATTGCGGATGCCATCGGCAAAAATACACAAGAATTAGGTTATCCTGATGCGATTGTACAAGCGGGGCGAGCCTCTTTTGAACGGGTGATGAACACCAAGCACCCCGATTCGATGGTCATCACCGCACTGCCAGAGGTCGGTGGGGTGGTATTAGAATTTACGCTCACCCCCATTTTAGCCCCCACAGGTGAGATAGATTGCCTGCTATGTGTGGTTCATAACATCACCAACCGCGCACAAATCGCAAAAGCCTTGCACCAAAGTGAGGCATATTATCGGTTATTATTCAAAGAAGCGCCGATAGGCATCACCAAACAAGATTTTTCTGAAATCAAAGCCTATTTAGAAGAATTGCAACAAGCAGGCGTTCATAATATTGAAGCCTATTTGCAAGCCAACCCAGAGGATGTCGTCAGTTGCCTCCGATTGGTGCGCGTCCTCGATGCCAATAATGCCGCCCTCCAGATGTATCGGGTGAAAACGATAGACGCGATTCGGGATACATTTTTAGATGTCTTAGAGATGAATGACCCCCAACAAGCCTCATCGTTGGCGGCGATTGTGAATGGCAAAACACAGTTTTCTGGCGAATTTTTGAATCGAGATAAAGATGGCAACCCCATTTATGTCCTCATCAAATGGTTGGTCATGCCCGGTCATGAGGCGACGTATGATGAGGTGTTGGTGGTCATCATAGATGTCACCGAACAAAAGCGGTATCAGGATTATTTGATAGAACAAGAAAACCTCATCACCCGTTTTCGTAAAGAACAAGAACACAATATCCTCACGCAACGGAGTGTGCATAGCTTGTCGCATGACCTCCGCACCCCGTTGAGTGTGATTGCCACCTCTAAAGATTTATTGTTGCATTATTTCGATAAACTCACCCACGAAAAACGCAAAGAAAAATTAGAGAGCATCGGCAGACAACTCGAATTTGCGCTCGAATTATTAGACGATACCATCTCGGTGGTGCGCGAGACGCTCAGTGACCGCGCCTTTAAGCCCTCTATGGTTCACCTAGACCAATTATGTCGGGTGAGCGCAGAAGAAGTCGGCGCAAGTTATGGGGTGGGCGACCAAATTCATTTTGAAAATG
>CALDGT010000277.1 GCA_937942935.1 uncultured Chloroflexota bacterium
AACGGGAAAACTACCCCAAAAAAGATGATTATGATTAATAATAACAGCCCCATTTGGTCACGAAATTGGTGCTGATTTTTCTGCAATCGTTTCAATTTACGTTTTTTGATAATTTGAACAATATTTGCCATATGTTTTTATTCAATTATTTGACACAATCTTACGGATAGAGTATAGTCTTATGCAACAATGTCTATTTCGTTATATTCTGAAAGGCGAGCGTCCAGTGAAAAAATCGCGCATTCTCCTTATTGAAGATGATATCAGCATCAATAAATTGGTGGTAGATTTCCTCACCAAACTCTCTTATGAAGTTGTAACCGTGACCGACGGACCAGAAGCGATTGAACATATTCGCAATTTTGGTTTGCCTCATATCACCTTAATAGATTTAAGCCTTCCCAGTATGCACGGATTTGAGCTTGCCAACAAGATTAAATCTATGGCAGATGTGCCGATTATCTTCGTAACATCCACCAGCGATACCGATACCGTGGTGCAAGGGCTTAAAAAATACGCAGAAGATTTTATTGTAAAACCATTTGATGTACGCGAATTAGAAGCGCGGGTACAAGTTGTCTTGGCACGTATGCCAAGCCTTGATTATGCCAGTGAACCGATTATTCGTATAGATGAACACCTTCAAATAGATTTTGCCCACAATCGTGTCACACTCGATAACAAGGCAATTAGCCTAACTCCCACCGAATCTATTTTGCTCCATGTGTTATTGCGTAATGCGGGGCGGGTGGTCGAAAATCGGATGTTGATTGCGCGGGTGTGGCCCTCTGAAGAAGTCTATGAAGATACCTTGCGTGTTCACATGCACCGCTTACGGCGCAAACTCGAAGCCGATTCGCATCATCCACATTATATCCGTACAGAACGGGGCATTGGTTATATGTTCACCGTGCGTCCGCCAGAATCTGAAGGTCAAAAAGATTAGCTCAGATGACACAAAAGCGTCCTAAAGGGGATGTGTTGGCGAATTTAGATGCGGCAGATTTGCGCCTGCGTCATGTGTTTGCCCTCATCCCCCAACTTAAAACAACGTTTGTAGATTTTTCTTGTCTTTATATCTATAGGCGAGATACCCGTCAGATGAGGCTTACGGCAGTACAGAATAACGCCCAAATTACCGAAGGTACCTATTCTGCATTGCTACCATGGATAGAACGTCACTTATCACGCGATGTCAATAAAGCAGTTTATGCCCCTATTTTGGATGTGCCAGACTGCGAATTATCGGGGTGTATTGTTTATCCATTGGTGTCTGAGAGTGGTGATGTATTGGGGATATTTTTCTTTTTCTATCGGCAGGCGCTCATAGACCCCTATGCCCATGTTCAAGAACTGCGTTATATCGCCTTATATGCCCAGACCATTTTGCAAAACGAACAATTTGTCTCTCAGTTGGTCTTTGCACAAGCGGTATTCAATGCGTCTCAAGCCATCATCAAAAATCCAGCGCCAGATAACCTGATTATGGTGTTGCGTGATTATGTTTTCGATGGTCATATCACCAATTGCGCGTTAGGATTATTCACACCCGGTATTTCTGAGATAAAACAACGTCGTTTTGAGGGAGTGCAGATTATCGCCAGTTGGTCGGTCAATTTTGACGAAAATATTGCGGTTA
>CALDGT010000278.1 GCA_937942935.1 uncultured Chloroflexota bacterium
ATCTTTTGCAAACATTACGATATAATCATGATCATAAGCAACAAGATTAGAGTCGTTACCACCACCTTTACGTTTCTGCCAAATAAAAATAGCCGAAAAATTCTCTGCACCAAACACCTCATCCATAAGCATCCGCAAGTGATGAACTTCATTATCATCAATACTCACAAAAATGACCCCATCATCACGCAATAAAGTGCGAGCGAGGCGCAAACGGGGATACATCATATTGAGCCAATTGGCATGAAAACGCCCTTTGGTTTTGGTATTGGTGGTGCGACGCTTGCCTGTATCACTCAATGCGTTTGCGCGTTCCAGATAATCTTCTTCAGATTCCTTAAAATCATCTCGATAGACAAAATCGTTGCCTGTGTTATAGGGTGGGTCAATGTAAATCATCTTCACGCGCCCTGCATAACTTTTTTGGAGCAGTTTGAGCGCCTCTAGGTTATCTGCCTCGATGAAAATGTTGCGGGTAGTATCTGGATTGATACTCGCTTCATCATCTGGGATGAGTGTGCCTCTGCTCGGCGTGGTGGCAACCCGTCGCGCTTGCCGTTTGCCCGCCCACGATAAGCCAAAATATTCAATTTCATCCGATTCGATATGCTCGCCTAATGCTTCTTGCAAGGCATCCCAATCTATTTTGCCATCTGCAAATGCCTCTGGCACAACCGCTTTCAGGGCTTCTAATCGGTCTTCTGTAAAGGTGTAGGCAGTTCTTGGGTGTAATTTTTGAACTGGATTATTATCGCTCATGATTTTTCCTTTTGTGTTTCGATTATTCGCCTAATAAAGCATTCAGATAAGCATCTTCTGGTGTGGCATTGAGGTTAGATGCCACCCACCCTTCTTGTTCGGATGGCTCACCTAAATCGCTAAAGAACATATTCACAAATTGTTTCATGTGACTGCTACTAGCCATATTGTTGATGGCATATTCGTGATATGCCCCACATGAAAAACGGGCATCACAGTTACGGCATACGCGCCGTGCAAATGTACTGCCTGTGTCGCGCCACTTGCCTTCTAAAATTTCGAGTGATGGTGGCTCAAATGCACCTTGCTCAATTTTATCTACCACCTCGCCAAACTGCCGAATGGTATCTTGGACTTGAATCTCGCTATAATCCAATTCGACTAGCGGTTGCCAATTATGGATAGCCGTTTCAAGGTCACGGAGTTCATCATCCGAGAGTTCACTGACCAATTTACCATTTCGCATTAATTTCTGCATCTCATCGGTGTATGCGGTTGCAATCACAGCGATACTGGTCAATGGCTCGCCACGCAATTTTTGCCAAACATAGGCGTATAGATTCAACTGCATGGCATATTGATGGCTATGGTCACGGACATAATCGGGGTCATGTGTTTTTATATCGTAGAGAATAGTGCTATCCCCCTCACGAATCACATCTACCACGCCCTCAATATTGTATTTTATCCCTTGCGGGCTTA
>CALDGT010000279.1 GCA_937942935.1 uncultured Chloroflexota bacterium
AGGCGGTCATCACGCTGATTTTTTCGTTTTTGTCTTTCATAGCTTGGATGTCTAAAATGGTAAACCGTGCCATAGCATGAACTCTTTTCTTAATCTCTTTATAACACAGACATGGTATAGTTGAACGATGATTGTAACGCGCCAGTTTAGAGATAAAAAGGGTTTTATGGAAAAACGGATTATCAAAGGCGATTATGGTTTGGTGGTGGAATGGTGGCATGATGATATGCTTTGTATCATTCGCGGTTCTGGTGATATGAGCCGTGCGGCGCTTGATAATTGGGGTAATGCTGTAATACAAAGCATTCAAACATTTCCAGAACACACATCTATTTTTTTACTATTCGATTTATCATCGCCATCGCAAGGATTCACCCCTTATTCGCGCTCGGTGATTGACCGCATCGCCAATGCCGCGCCCAAAAACCGCCCGATTTATGTGGGGATTTTTATGCACGAAGGCATTATTAGCCGTATTTTGAGTTTTTATGTGAATAGCCGTGATGGGAAGAATTTACACTTACGCATGTTTTTTGATGAGCAAAAGACGATAGAATGGTTACAAACCATGATGAAGCAACACGGCGCGTTAGATGAGGATGGGGTTTAGACCGATGTGGTTTTTAATGGCTCGCTAATGGAAGGACATATACCTAACGGCTAGTCCTTCCCTACGATTCTGCCCGATTTTAGGGTATTTCCCTCAAAATAAATCGGCTTGTAGGGTGGAACTAGCGCCAACGGCGCGTATGTTCCACCGTGATAAAATTGACAAATATTTTTATATCATGGGCGGCGTTTGAATTTGCTAAAATCGGGTTCACGCTTTTCGATGAACGAATTTTTGCCTTCTGTGCCTTCTTCCGTCATGTAGAATAACATGGTCGCATCCCCCGCCAGAACTTGCACGCCTGTTTGACCATCCAATTCGGCATTCAACCCCGCCTTGATGAAGCGTAATGCCATCGGACTCTTTTTGAGCATCTCGCGTGACCATTGGAGCGCCTCTGCTTCGAGTTGGTCGAGTGGCACAACGGTATTCACCAAGCCCATGTCTAAGGCTTCTTGGGCATCATATTGACGGCACAAAAACCAAATTTCACGCGCTTTTTTCTGCCCGACAATCGCCGCCAAATAGCTAGAGCCAAACCCTGCATCAAAACTGCCCACAATGGGTCCCGTTTGACCAAATACGGCGTTATCGGCGGCGATGCTCAGGTCACATATCACATGGAGGACATGCCCCCCGCCGATGGCATAGCCTGCAATCACCGCGACAACCGGTTTGGGGCAGGTGCGAATGTACCGTTGGAGTTGCAACACATTCAGGCGTGCTACCCCGTCATCACCCACATACCCCGCCTGA
>CALDGT010000280.1 GCA_937942935.1 uncultured Chloroflexota bacterium
CTTCGGGTGCATTTGGACGTTCTTTGATAGGGGTTGTCGCAAACCACATTCCCGCAGGCGAAACACGCGCCACATGACCAGCCAAAGACCAATTGATACCCCAATCGTGCCTTGTTGCCAACCAGAAGAATCCTTTTGAGCGCAAAACTGTTTGCATGTGTGACGCTTTTAGAAAATCCATCAGGCGTTTTGGATGGAAAGGGCGACGTGCCTTGAATACAAAACTGCTAATGCCATATTCTTCGGTTTCTGGTGTATGTTCGCCTTCTAATTCTTTTAGCCAACCTGCCGATGATTGAGCGCGTTCCATATCGAACATGCCAGTATTGAGAATTTCTTTAAGTGGTACCCGACCTTCTTGTGCGCGAATTATTTTTGCATCTGGATTGAGGGTATGTAACAGGGCATGTAACTCATTTATCGTTTCTGAGTTAGTGAGGTCTACTTTGTTGATGATAATCACATTTGCAAATTCAACTTGGTCAATTAATAAATCGGATAATGTGCGAGTATCCCCTTCGCCGGTTGCCATTCCCATTGCTTTTAGGCGTTGTCCTTCACGATAATCATCTAACCAACGATTCGCATCTACCACTGTTACCATTGTATCGAGGTGCGAAATATCCATTAAACTAATCGGTGCATCGGGGATGGGAAATGAGAAAGTCATTGCCACAGGCAATGGCTCAGAAATACCTGTAGATTCTATCAACAGATAATCAAACCGATTTTCACGGGCTAGTTTTGCCACTTCTTCAAGCAAATCATCGCGTAGGGTGCAACAAATACACCCATTAGTCATTTCAACTAATTTCTCTTCTGTACGACTCAGTTTAGCTTCGCCATCACGTATTAATTGAACATCAATATTGACTTCGCTCATATCATTGACGATGACAGCGACTTTCATACCTTCGCGGTTGTTGAGAATGTGATTGAGCAATGTTGTTTTGCCCGCGCCTAAAAATCCAGACAAGACGGTGACAGGGAGTTTTTGCATGGGTGACTTCCTTATATATTTTCTTTTGAATATAGATTAGTATGTACGGCGCATCCACTCGGTTCTATCTGGGATGTTGGATGTTTTGGGGTCTACAACACAGCCTTCTAATTGCTCGCGGAGTTTTTCGTTATCAATCCCACCGAATGAGCTAATCATTACAATTTGTGTGCGTGGGGTATCATCGCCCCATTCCCCTGCGATGGTTAGGCTGGCACGTTTGCCCACCATTTGCAAAATGACCATTTTATCGGGGACATCTGCCAAATAAATCACACCTTTAGACCGATAAATCGTGTTAGGGAGTTCTTCAAACATCTCACGCATTTTTTGGAGCGATAATGCTTTATCGGTTTCCCAACTCCATGTACTGAATACCGTGCTATGGTCGTGATTGTGGTCATGGTGGTCGTGTTCTTCATCATCGTGGTGATGATGGTCGTGTTCTTCATCTACCCCATGCACATGAATATCTTTTTCGGCGCGTTGTGCGACTTTTTCGGGTGCATACATGCCAACACCCAACACCAATTCCAACGGGACTTTGCCATAGGTAACTTCTAAAATACGCGCATCGGGGACAAGTTGCCGAATGGCACGCCGTACCGATTCTAATTGCTCTAACGAGATTAAATCTACTTTGTTTACCACAACAATATCTGCCACCGAAATTTGGTCTATGGCGAGGTCGTAATTTTCTTCTTTGAGGTCGAGCATTTGGTCGGCATCTACAACAGTCAGAATGCTATCGAGCCGAATGACGGGTTTCACTTCTGGCATGAGAAAGGTATTGGCAACTGCCACAGGGTCAGATACACCACTGGTCTCGATGATGATATATTCGGGTGGGGAAGGCTGGCGCACTAATCTGACCACTGCTTGGAGTAAATCGCCCCGAATGGTGCAACAAATACACCCATTCGATAAATTGATGGTTTCGCCTTCAACACCCACAACTAATTGAGAATCGATATTGATTGAACCAAAATCATTGACCAAGACAGCAATTTTTAGCCCATGATTGGCATGAAGTAGATGATTGAGAAGTGTTGTTTTACCTGCCCCCAAAAAACCGCTAATGATAGTTAATGGGATAGGAAAGGGGTCTATTTTTTTCATGATGTGTCTTCCTTTAGTTGGCTTGCAATTTCTAAATGATACTTGGTATCAATTAAAATCGCAAGCCTAAAAAGAACACATTTTTAGTGAGAAATGATTTCTTCTAGCCGATGAACGAAGGTTTGGGGATGAATGGGCTTTGGGAAATAACCATTGAAACCTGCTTGCAAGGCATCTTCTGCGACATCTGTCGAATGATAGGCAGTGATAGCTATCACAGGGATATGAGCCGTACTCTCATTTGAGCGCACTGCGAGTAGGGTTTGCCAACCATCACGCTTTGGCATGGCGAGGTCAGTCACGATGAGGGTTGGCTCAAAATTCTGGAGTAATTCTAAACATTCATCTCCATTTTTTGCCAAAAAGACTTGTATGCCATAATGTTCTAGCATACGAGATACCACCTGCTGGTCATCGTAGGTGTCTTCGACAACAATCACTTTCCATGATGAAATGCTCATAAATTACCCTTTACTTTTGGAGAGATGTCCCGCGTGCGTTGAGTACAATTTGTTGAACCTCTGGCACAAACGTAAACATATCGAATGGCTTTGCCATATAGCCATCGAATCCTAAGCCCATAAAACGGTCACGGTCATTGTCCATCGCATAAGCAGTAATCGCAATGACGGGGATAGCGGCTGTCGCAGGGTTTTCTTTGAGCATTTTGAACATTTCAACCCCATTTACTTTGGGCATTCGTATATCTAATAAAATTACAGTTGGGTAAATCGTCTTGAGGATTTCAAATGCTTCATCGGCGCTTTCGGCAGTATGCACCTGTGCGCCATGATATTTTAAGACGACTTGCATCACGACTAGGTTATCTGGGGTATCATCTACCACAAGAATAACCCAGTTCTTGATTTCGTTCACGGTATCTTTTTGACTCATATTTCTTATTCCTCTACTAAAACATCTTGTTTTTCTGTGATAATTGGCAATGTGACGGTGAAGCTACTCCCAACACCAACCTCGCTACTTAACCGAATATTACCTCCCATCATAGCAATAAGTTTGCGGACAATAGCGAGTCCCAAACCTGTCCCGCCACGTTCTATGCCGTTTTCAGCTTGTCTAAATTCATCGAAAATAGTCTCTTGCTCATGCGGTGAAATTCCAATGCCTGTATCGCTAACTGTTACGCGCCACGCATCTTTATTATGAAATGTAACATCAATTTTGATTTCACCCTTGTCTGTGAACTTGATAGCATTCGAGACAAGATTAATGACAACTTGTTTAATGCGACTTCTATCGCCAAGTATTATATCTGGCAGACGGTCATCATAATTCAATGTGAGTAATAAACCTTTATTTTCTGCCAACACACGATTTTGTGCAACTATCTCATCAAAAATCCCCTTAAGCGAAATTGGGCGTTGTACCAATTCCATGCGCCCTGCTTCAATTTTAGAAATATCGAGGAC
>CALDGT010000281.1 GCA_937942935.1 uncultured Chloroflexota bacterium
CTCAGTGTAGAGCGTTGGAATTGCAAGGTGTTACCCCTCACCATGACTCGGCGTTGTGCCAGTATCATCACTCACCACGCATCATTGCTTGTGCCTTCATTCCGTTGCCCAGATGATAAAGCGCGGGGCAAAGTCGTCTGGCTACCCGAAGAAACACTGCACAAACATGCCTGTATCGGCGATATGGTCTTATCTCGCGTCAAAGCACCACTGGTCAAAGCCTGCCTCAGCCTGATTGCAGAAGGCATCCCCGCCACCATTCTCGGTGCAGACATCGGCAAGCAATTGGTGGCGATGCTCGAAAAAATCACTAAACGCTCTAGCTATACCTTCCCGCGTTTATTGGAGGAAATCGTTGCCTATCGAAATGAGCAAGTTGATAGGGCAATGCAAAAAGGGGACGAAGCACGCGCAGAAGCCATTCGTGATACCGTCAATGCCTTAAAGTTTGTTGTTGAAGCCTATCCTAATGCTATAGACATCCAAGCAATAAGCCACAAAATTACCAGCTTATTTGCTGACAATAAACCAGCCGATTCTGTGGTGACTTTGGCAACCATCCACAAATCCAAAGGGCTTGAGGCAAACCGGGTATTTGTCCTTGCTCCAGATAAAATCCCCCTGCGTGCCAAGAACATGACGGCTGAACAATCCCAACAAGAAATCAATTTGGATTATGTCTTACGTACTCGCGCCAAAAATGAAATAGTTTACATGACCAATGAAAAGTTTCTGGAATATGCGGTGATGCCCGATTATGTCCAAGAAGATTTTGAGGAATGGAACGCCGACAAACCCGCTATCATCGAAGCGGATTCCGTCCCTGCCTATCCAGCCTTTGCCACCTATTTCCAAGAAATCATCAGCCTCATGGGGACAACCAATGTCCTGTATGCCACCAACAACGGTGTGAAATTGTGTGTCTCGCGGATGGCACTCGGTATCACCGCATTGACCATCACCACCATATCGGCAGATGAGGAATCTACCCACATTGCCGAAATGCCCGAAGCGATTGAACTCATGCAAGCCTTTGAACCCAACCTGAATCACTGGATGAGCATCTCTGTGGATGAATGGGAAGCCATCCGCAACCCGGTATCGGTTGTGGATGCCGTGTTCAAACCCGATGGGATGTTCATCGAAGCCTTTTCCACACCTGATGATGTGCCTGTTACATTCACAGCCGAAATCACGGAACTTATCCACGCATTGCCCCCCAATTCAGGCTTATTCGCTGTAGATGGCGATACCAAGATGTTTGTCGCGCCACACATCATGGAAAGAGGCAAATATTTTGTCGAAACCGTCAACGGCACATACACCCAAGAAGTTATGACACTTGATGAAGCCCTCGCCAAGATGGAAGCCTTCTCGCCAGTCGTCCCCACTTGGAACGAACTCACCTGTGACCATTGGATGCACGCCACATCCACACAAAAGACCGTCGCGGAACGCCGAGCTGAGAAACTCGCCGAAGCCAAAGCGGGGGATATTATCATCGCGCCCGTCACCGAGCCAGATGCACCACAACCCGAATCGGCAGGATTTACCGACACCGTTGTGCATCAAGCATTGGAACTACTTACCGCAAATGAGGGCATGTATGCCACCGCTAATAGTATGAAAATGTTCGTTACCTCCCTCGAAAATCGTTATGTCGTGCGTACCATTTTCGTCAATGGCGACGATAATAACCCTGTGGATACCATCCAAGAAGCACTCGCATTGATGTTTGAATTTCAACCCGACCACAAGCAATGGATAGTCCTTTCGTTGGATGAATGGTATGCCATTAGTTCCCCTGTCGAACCACCGTTTATTTGTCGGCTAAAATCTCTCGAACATGAAGACGCCTTATTTGCCACATATAACCATGATACCACTCGTCACATCAAGGGCGAATCAGTCATGGTCTGGTATGCCAGTCGCTTAGATGGTGAACAATATGAATGGTGGCATACTGATACGGATGGGAATATTCTCAATCCTGCTCCCGATTATTTATCCCGTTTAGCCGTGCTATTGAGTTTTGACCAAGTCGAACCCGATGTGGATAAATGGTTTGTCATTCCCAAAAATGCCTTTAAGTTTATAGCCAGTATGCACAAATCGTTGAATTTGTCGCCAGAAGGCTACGGCTATTTTACGAATTTTGGCACTTCCAAAATGTTTGTCACCCCAAGCCCAACACCAGAACTTATCGAACCAACAACCAGTAAGTTTTATTCGGTTGATGTTTTTGGGGATGGAGACACTGTAAGATATGGTGTTTGCCCTCTCATCCTTGCGCTGATTAGCATGGATTCGGCTAACTCTGATGTTAGCAAATGGGAACTCATTTCGGATGCTCAATGGATACATATGACCCAATCCGAAGAACCTACCCCTGTGGTAGAAGCCTCTGAGCCACCCCCATTCGCCAAGACCATGCACACCCGCCTCAATGACCTGACTCAAGACTACACCCCAGATACCGGGTTATTCGCCGACGGTGAGAAAACCACCATGTACATCACCACCGACATCGAAGATAACTTTGTCGTCTATGAGCGCGACTATGCCAATGAACCCGAAATGGCTTGGTCACGCGACTACAAAACCACCAACATCGTTACACTTATCTCCAAAATGCAAGCCATTCATCCAGATGCGACCCAATGGACAATGACCACATGGGGCGAATGGATTGACCGTTTCCACGAAGATGATGAACCAGCCGACCCAACATCGGATGAAGCGGTAGATGCGTTGCGTGCGGTTGTCACAGAAATGGGCGGTGTCATTACCGATTCACCACAACCCGAAACACCTATCACCGATGCGCTCACCATTAGCATCATTGGCAAAATTATCAAATTGGCGGATATGTCAGATGGTGATGCAGAGAAATTAGCCACCAAAATTCATCGCCATGTGTCACCCCTTCTCATCTTCACCGACTGGATTAAATCCAATCGCGCCCGTGTCAAAGTGGCAATTAAACACGCGCTCCGTGAAGCGAATTATGCGGATAATGACGGGATTGAAATCGTCTCAGATGAAATTGCCGACTTCTACCAAAGTGGTGAAATCCCCGCATCCGACATCCTCGAACTCATCACCAAAGCCGAAGAAACGGGCGCGGTCGTGGATGCTATTCTTGAACCCTCATTCGCAGATGTGATAAAACCACGCATTCAAGTCCTTACACCTGCCGACCCATCTTCTGCAATTGGGTTAGCATCCAACGGAGCAAATTCCACAGTGTTTGTCTATATTGGAATTAATGAAATTCTCGTGCTAACTGAGAAGATTTACGCCACAGGCGAGCATTTTGTCATTCCCTCAAATCTCGACCCAATCCTCTCCAAAATGGAACGCTATAACCCCAACCCCGATGAATGGGTCTCCATGAGCTGGAACGACTGGTATAAATCCGCCCATTCCGAACCCACCGACACCCCCATCGAAGCACCTCAACCCGTAGCCGATGTGGTCACAACACCCGTCACCCCACCAGCCGATGAATCCACTTTCTCCAATGGAGAAAACACGCCATCCTACACCAACGGCAAAGACCATTCCGCACCCTTGCCAGCCACCGCGCCCGATGTGTTGAAATCGCTCATTGACCAATTTCGCCCACTCGAATTGACCGAAATCACCCTCATGATTCAGGCACTTGAACACGTCCGCAAAGAAAAGACAGAAG
>CALDGT010000282.1 GCA_937942935.1 uncultured Chloroflexota bacterium
CGAGCCAAGACAGAGATTGTTGGTGCCATTCCCTTCATAATGCGTATTGACGCTAGTCGCTGTGTTACTAACACTGGTTAAAATCGCGCTACCATCACTTGCCGAATTGCCTGATATGATGCTATTGCTGAGGGTCATGGTGCTATTATTATTGTTGTAAATCGCGCCACCAATGAGACCTGCCACATTGCCCGATAGGGTGCTATTGCTGATGTTCACCGTACCAGCATTGTTGAAAATCGCGCCACCAACGCTACTCGCCGAATTGCCTGTGAACGTACTGTTGTTGATGGTCAGTATGTCACCGACACCGTTGCTAATCGCGCCACCGAAACTTGTCGCCGAATTACCTGTGAACGTGCTGTTGTTGATGGTCAGTATGCCATCATTGTCAATTGCGCCACCATTCGTCGCATTCCCATTTTGTAGGGTCAATCCGTCTATGGTGAGGGATGACCCTACGTCGACCGTAAAAAATCGCGTGTTATTGCCACCATCATCCAATACAATCGCCCCAGCGCCATTGATGGTCACGGTCGCGGTGATGGTTAGTTGGCTTGTAAAAATAATAGTCCCGCTACAGGTGAAATCAATCGTCCCGCCCCCGCTATTGGCAGTGGTGACGGCAGTAGTTAGTGATGCAAAATCACAGGTGGATACGGTTGCATCTCCCGCCCGCGCGGGTGAAGGTGTGTGTGCGATGAAAGCGATGATGAACAGACTTATCAAAACAGGTAAACGCAATAGGTGGCGCATGAAAAAATATTCCCTTTCATCAGATTTTGGTTGTCATTTCGATTATATATGAACTTGGTAAATACCCCCAAAGATTATAAAGATTTATTAATGAGGATAACGGAGAATATTCCTTTTTGGGGGGATGTACGGGGCGTTGCCGATTGGGATGGCGGTGGGACATACGGGCGCACACGCCCTAGTACCCACCCTACCAATCATGTGCGGATTCCCAACATCGTCCGCACAACAGGGTATAGACATCGGACGCAGG
>CALDGT010000283.1 GCA_937942935.1 uncultured Chloroflexota bacterium
GAAATGAATATTATCGTAGGGTGGGTACTAGCGCCATCGGCGCGTATGTCCCACCACAAACACACAATGCGCGTATGTCCCACCACCACCACAAAAAATATATCCCCGCCTTATGGGATGATTGGGCTGGCGGGCGGATATTGGATTGGCAGGCAAATGGTGACAGTTGTGCCGATGCCCAATTCGCTGGTGATGTCAATCTCCCCGCCGTGTCTGGTCACACAATCTTTGACGATGCTCAACCCCAACCCCGTCCCGTTGATGGCTTTCACATCGGGCGCACGATAAAACGGCTCAAAAATATGCGGGAGATGTTCGGGTGGGATGCCGATGCCCCTATCTATCACGCGCAAAATAAATTTCTCGGCTTGGCGGTCTAATTGTAGGGTGATGGGGGTTTTGTTTGGGGAATATTTGATGGCGTTACTGAGCAAATTGAGCAAAATCCGACTGAGCAAAATTTCATCAACATAGGCGGTGGTGACATCTGCCAAATTTTCAAACTGAAGTTGGTCACGCGCACCATAACTCGCGCCCACTTCTTCGACACTCACCTGACACAATTGGTCAAGGCTGATGAGCGATGGCTTAAAGGCGCGTTCACTGAGCGTCCCGCGCACCATCGAGATGGTATCGTCTAATAATTCGAGCGCAAATTCCAGTTGTTTGCCGATGCTCTCTAATTTTTCTTTGCGTTTTTCTTCTGTGAGTTTATCGAAATGATACAACAATAAATCTTTTGAGATGGCAATCACACTAAGCGGGGTGCGGAGGTCATGCGAAAGCGCCGAC
Source organism: uncultured Chloroflexota bacterium (assembly GCA_937942935.1). Classification (GTDB taxonomy): domain Bacteria; phylum Chloroflexota; class Anaerolineae; order Aggregatilineales; family Phototrophicaceae. Next base: position 793 of record CALDGT010000283.1, read on the forward strand.
ATGCTCCGTTGGATGAGCATATTGTGTTCTTGTTCTTTCCGAAAACGGGTGATGAGCCGTTCTTGCTCGACCAAAGAGGCTTGATACCGCTTTTGTTCGGTGATGTCTATGGTGACGACCAACGCCTCATCATACGTCACCTCATGGCCGGGTAACACAATCCACTTCATCAACAAATATAATTCTTTGCCGTCCATCGTTTTATTGATGAATTCGCCAGAAAAACTGGTCTTGTTATTGGCGACTGCCGCCAATGATGCGGGTTGTGGCTCGCCTGTGTTGACAACTTTCATGAACCCCGTATTGATTTCGTCTACCGATTTGGCATGATACATTTGCAGGGCGGTATGATTGGCATCGAGCGTCTTGACCGTCATCAGGCATTTTGCGATTTCTTCTGGATGAGCGCGGAGGTATGTCTCTATATCTTCTATGCCAGAGGCGCGGAGGGCTTCTAAATAGGCTTTGATATCCGAAAAATCGCGCTTCCAAATGGCTATCGGCGCTTCTTTGAATAATAACCGATAATTTGCCTCACTTTGGCGCAAGGCTTCTTCCATTTTGGTGCGTTTGCTGATGTTATGCGACACCGAGAGCAAATATAAAATCTCTTCATGAGCATCGAATACGGGGATGAGGTGCGTTTCGAGGGCGATAATGCCCCGTTCAGTGGTGGTTTTGAACACCGATGAATGTGATTTGCGCGTGGTCATGACATGCTTAACATCATTTTCGCCAAAGGCAATCGCATCTTCTGGAAAGCCGAGTTCTTTGGGCGTC
>CALDGT010000284.1 GCA_937942935.1 uncultured Chloroflexota bacterium
TGGGCTCTCTCTGGCGAAAATCCTGTGGATAAATGTAAGCGCATGGTGGATGAATCTGAGATTTATATCGGCATTTTTGCCTATCGTTACGGTTGGCAACCCGATGGAGATACAGGTAAAAGCATCACCGAGATGGAATATGATTGGGCAGGCGAAAAAGGTATCCACCGTTTATGTTTCATCATGTCGGATAAGCATCCGTGGCCCGAAGACCGCAAAGAAAAAGATAAAATTGCGCTACTAGATGCGTTTAAGAAGCGAGTAAAATCTGATGAGGTCGGGTTCTTCACCACACCAGAAGACCTCGCACGACAAATCGCCATTGCAATTCCAAAAGTTGCCCCAAATAAACCAAATCTGGTCGCCTATCAGAATTGGCTACACAACCAAAGCCACCAAAGCGGATTGTTGCGCGTGTTGCGTTCCCGCGATGCAACCAGTAGCGATGTGCGGAGCATCAATATTGAAGATGTGTATACCCCACTGCTAACCGAACATCAAGTAGAACGGCATGAGGACGGCTCACCTATCCTACCAGACCGCCCACTCGGTGAAATTGACCGCCGTGAGCGCGATTTATTCCCACTCAGCGCATTAGAAGCGAGCAACGCCTATTCGCGCCTTGTGATGTTAGGTGACCCCGGTTGCGGAAAATCCACATTCGTCAATTATTTGGCGTTGTGCATGACAGGCGATTTCCTCTTTCCTGATGGGAACTGGTTGACTCGCCTGCGTGAAGGTGGCTGGACACATGGTGTCTATTTGCCGATTCGCATCATCCTGCGCGATTTCGCCGCCGAAGCCACCGATAACACCGTGAATGGCATCATCGCCCACCTCACCAAAGAATTAGCGGGTTGGGGCATGGATGAAACCACCATCACGGGCATCCGCAAATATTTGGATAAAGGGCAAGCATTGGTCATGTTTGACGGGCTAGATGAAGTCCCCACCGAAAAGCGCGAATTGGTGCGCGATGCCATCCAAAATTTCATCACCTGTTTTCATGTGGATAACCGTTATATCGTCACTTGCCGAAAATTGAGTTATGCCCAACCCGAATGGCAACTCCACAATATGCAAGCCACAGAGACATTCGCGCCGTTCAATGCGAAACAAATCAATCATTTTGTGACCGCGTGGTATACGGCACTCATCGCCATGAATGACATTGATACCCAAACGGCGGAGATACGGGTAGCCGATTTAACAGAGGGCTTAGGCAACCCTGCCCTACAAGCTGTCGCCAGCAACCCCATGCTTCTGACGGTGATGGCGATTGTACACAACCACACAGGCACATTGCCCCGCGAAAGTGCCAAGCTATATCATGAGTGTGTCACGCTTTTGATGGAACGTTGGAAACCGCGTGATTTTGTGGCACTGCGCGATAAACTCGGATTTAATAATGACGGTATTTTGTATTCGATGATTTGGCAAATTGCCTACACTGCTCATGAAGGGCAGGCAGACCGTGAAGGTGCGGCGGATATTCCCCAGATGGAAATCATCGGCATTGTCTCGGATTATGTCAAAGGCAATTTGAATCTCGCCAAAGATTTTTGTGATTATGTCGAAAGTCGGGCGGGGTTATTGCTCGGCAGAGGCAGTGAAAGAGGCATGAGGCGCATTTTCACGTTCCCACATCGCACCTTCCAAGAATTTCTAGCGGGATGTCATTTAGCCGTCAATCTCGATTTTCAAGACCTTGCGCCAGAACTAACACGGCGTGGTGCGGGATGGCGTGAGGTGCTACTTTTGGCGATTGGTTATTTGGTATTCGTCCAAAACCGCACCAGTGATGCGCTGAAGCCAATTTATGAAATTCTGGATACCACACCCGAAACAGATGCCGATTGGCGGGCAATATGGCTGGCGGGTGAAATGCTAGAAAAAGTCGGTGTGGATAATGCTTTATTGCATGAAAGAGGCAAAAAAGCAATCGCTCGTGCTAGAGAACATCTCGTCCACCTCATCGAAGGCGGACACCTGCCCCCAGTGGAACGGGCGGGCGCGGGACGGGTGTTGAGCCAACTCGGAGACCCAAGACCGGGTGTTGGGACAATCACAGTGAATGGCATAACCCTACCCGACATTGTATGGTGCCATATTCCAGCAGGTGAATTCATCATGGGAGATGATAACGCGCCTTATGATGACGAAAAACCTGCCCACACCCTGCACTTGGATGATTTTTACATGAGCCGATTTTTGGTGACATATTCCCAAGACCAAGCCTTTGAAAACGCTCCCGACTTGGGTGATGAAACGTGGTGTTATGGCTTCCCT
>CALDGT010000285.1 GCA_937942935.1 uncultured Chloroflexota bacterium
TATTATGCTATTCATATACCTCGATAAGTTCTAATTTGCCGAGCGATGTATCGATTGGTAACAATTCTCATCGTAGGGATGCACAAACAATCAACCTTATTTCCATTCTATCACATATTTTATCGGCAGATTCTCAGCACCACAAAAAGACCCCGATTCGTGTTTTGCCGATTGAATATGTCGAGCATCCTATCGCGTTTGTATCAAATCCGATACAATCTGATGTATCATCATCCGACACCCCTACCCCATCTGCATCGCTATTAGATGTAACCATGCTGGCAGTTTTGGGCATGACGATAGCAGGTGCAGGTGTGATGAAATCGCCAAGAAAAATGCTATTGAGGCACAAAATATGAAATATATCCATCTCTTCATCATCAGTATACTGATAAGCGGCTTTATCATCATTATAGATACAGAAAGCCAAGAAACATCTGCTACAACATGGCAAAAGCTATCAGTGGAAAACGCCACTCAATTGATTTCTGCATTTGAGTTTCAATTAGAAACACCTGTTGATTTAGCTCATTCGAGTGTCTATATTGATAATCTGCACATTATCCCAAACACATCCTATCTATTTATAGCTTATAAAGACAGAGATACGCGCCAACGCTTTGCCCCTATGTGGCAAATATGGGATTTTGAGACACAAGAACTGGTATTTTCTGAAAATTCATCTGCTGAAACAATTGCATTCTCGCCTGATGGTCAATTTTTTGCTTTACGTGAAACATTTCAAAAGGCAGAAACGAAATTATGTCTATGGCGATTAGACGGGTTTACACGCTTGAATTGTTGGAATTCGGGGTCTATTTCAGATAACTCGTTTCATCCTACAAATGACCTATTCTTTTTTTACCGTCCAGTAGAAGGTGATTCAATTTATGAGTTGATTATCTGGGATATAGCCTCAAATCAAGCGTTATATATCATAGATGATGCGAATGAGTGGAATTTTAACCCTACTAATGATTATCAGATTGTCGCATCTAATGCAGATATTGTAAGGGTATGGGATATACAAAATGGAATAAAAGAGGTATTCAAATATCGGATAGGTGATGAAGTAATTGTGAGCAACATCATTTTTGATGTCTCTGCGGAAAACCTGTTCTTTTTAACTTTTTCACTTATAGATTCAACAGACCATCTAAATCGTCTCAATGTAGAATCATCGGCTATAAAGACTAAAAGTGGCAGGGTTTTTAACGATTATGAGCTATTTTCTCGTTTATATGTCCGCCTATTCGCTTTTGTATCTGATGACTATTTCAATTTTGAGTGGGTAGATGGATTAACCTATTCCGTAGTCAGAGATATGACGCGGGTATATATTTTAGACGATAATCTCAACCAAGACTTATTATTGACAATCTCCTATGATGAGCCTCTTGGTGATGATATTTTTGTTGTTCAAGATCTATATACTGCCCAAATTTATGCCACACTACCTTATATACCCTATCAAGATGTCCAATTCACCCAAGATGAACGGTTCATCATCGCTTATACAGAAGATGGTCATGTGCAATTGTGGGGTGTGCCTGTGGAGTGATAAAATAATGTCATGATACTGACAAATTTGCACTTATACGAAAAATTCTTTTTATTCGCCTTCATCCAAAAGGGACGACGGTGGGTATTTAAGCGCCAACCCCTTTCGATGGCACACCATCTGGCGGTGGCGATTTTGGTCGAATTGGCGATGATGAACCGCATCGGCTTACTCGAAGACCAAAGCGGGTTATATGTCATCCGCCCCACCCCAACCGATGACCCGCTATTAGATGATGTGTTGGAATATCTTGGGCGCAATTCGCTCAGTAGTGGCGATTGGGTGAGCCAAGAAAAAATCGCGCTCATGGGTGATTTATTGGCGCTCCCCCAAAAATTGCTCAAATTATGGTATAACCGTGGCTTGACCGAAATTGAAGAACGCAAATTTTTATTTTTATTCCCGCAAACATGGCATATCCTCAAATCATCGGTGGCGCGGGTGAACTTGCGCGAGCAATTGCGCGAGGTGATATTTAATCGTGCCGATGCCGATTGGGAGACAGAGGTGCTATTGTTGCTCATCCAAACCTGCTGGATTCATGACCAAATCACCACCAACATGCGCGAGACCAATGCCTTATGGTCGCATACCAACGACATCTTTCCCGATTGGCTACCGCCCAAAGGCGAAATTGTGGGCGTCCTCGAAATCCCCGATATTCACCCCGATTGTTCCGCCGCCATCGGTGAAATCCTCATCGGCATTGAACCCCCAGAGCATGTGCGCTAAGGCACAATATTTACCCCCAAAAACTAGATAAATTGTGCTATAATGAGGGGGTGGAGAGGATAAACAGAATTATGGCGACAACTGAACATACAATTAATGACGCAATCGCGCGAATTTTACGCACCACCCGCAAATTATGGCGCGGGGACGATGTGGTTGTATCAGAAAATACAGGGCGCATCAAAAATAGCACAGAACGCCCCGATATTTTGGTGATGGAACAATTTACATCGCCCGTGTGTATCGAGACAGAAATTTTGCCTGCTAACACTGTTGAAATAGAGGCAAAATCTCGGCTTGGTAAAGAATTACTCGATAAGCAATTAATTTTATCGAGCATTGCGGTGCGCTTACCGGTACGCTTGCGCGAGTATCAGGGTGATGAATTACACAAACAATTGCGCGAAGCCGATGATATAGAAATGGCACTCCATACCAACACAGCACGTATTCCCGATGAGGGCTGGCTGATTGGTGGCATTGCCGATTTATCGTTCCTCACACAATCGGCATCTCTCCCCCCAGAACTCATTGATAAAGCAACGGATATATTAGAGGAAGGGGTTAGCCAAGCCTCTATTTATTTGGAGCAAGCCAGAAAAAGTCATCCCGCTATTCTTGAACTCATCTGCAACGAATTGCACCAAGAAAATAATCATCAAACATTGCGTATGGCGATGACAATTTTGGCAAACGCGTTCATTTTTCATAATAGCCTCGCACGGACAGACGGTAAATTGCAAACCGTGCCTATGTTGAGCGAAATTCAAAGCTCAGAAAATGGCTTAAACCAAACCGATATATTGGCATATTGGCGCATTATTTTGAGTGTCAATTATTGGTCTATTTTTGATATTGCTCATCGTGTTTTGCGCCTCATTCCGATGATTTATACAGACCATCTGCTTCAGATATTAACCAATACCGCCCATAAATTGCTCCAACATCGTATGATGCGCTCACATGACCTCATGGGTGCTGTCTTTCAACGGCTCATTGTAGACCGCCAATTTCTCGCCGCCTATTATACCACCCCTGCCTCTGCTTCTTTATTGGTGGGGTTGGCGTTACGCACCGACCAAATGCCATCGGGAAAATCGTGGGCTTCTGCCGATGACCTCACCTCATTACGCATTGCCGATTTTGCCTGTGGCACAGGCACATTGCTCTCGACAGCCTATCACCGCATCAGCCAATTACATGAATTGGCGGGTGGTGATTCTGAAATGATTCACCCGCAAATGATGGCAAAAGTCTTGGTGGGGTGTGATGTTCTCCCATCGGCAACACACTTAACCGCCTCGATGCTCTCTGGCGCCCACCCCACT
>CALDGT010000286.1 GCA_937942935.1 uncultured Chloroflexota bacterium
TCCCTTTCTTATTAAATCTTCATTAAATGTCCTGAGATGATTTTTAGCATACAAAATCATGACATCTGATACCCCCGTCCGTTTATAAAACGCGGTATAGTGAGGGTAACAAATCGTTGTGTGATGAAGGAGAGATGGTGTTATGGTTAAAAATGTACATCAATACGATAGAATTGCGCGTGTGGTTTTATTTCTTGTATTAGCAGGCATTGGCGCGACACAATTAGGGTCGAATGCGGTTGTAGGCATTTTGCTCATCGCAGTAGGCTTGGTTTTGTTGGCAACTGCTTTTATGGGATTTTGCCCCATCTATCGTGTTATCGGATTTAGCACACTCAAGAAATAGAGCATTTCAAAATGGGATTTTTAAGGCGTTTATTCAGACGTGAACGTCGGCAAGATAGGCGACAAGTGCGCCGTGTAGTTCGTCGGCGAATGCGTCGGCGCGGTTTATAGAATAAAATTTAGTCACATCTTCTAGTTAGGGCATGGTGGTCGCCATGCCCTTTATCATTTCTACTCTTTTGATGCCCATTTAGCGCGTATTGCCTGCTTCGCTTTTCCTTCTAATGCCGTGTTGCGTTCCAAAAATACCCCATCTACATACCCTTGTATAGATAGGTTTTCATCGGCTAAAGCGAGTCGCTTTTCTGCCAAACAGCAATAAGTCTCATCCATCTCAACCCCGATATAACCCCGTTTTAATTTTTTGGCGACAACGGATGTCGTTCCAGACCCCAAAAATGGGTCAAAAACCACATCGCCACTATTTGAACTGGCTAATATCAATTTTGCAATCAATTTTTCTGGCTTTTGGGTCGGATGGTCGGTATTTTCTGGCATAGACCAAAACGGGACGCTAATATCTGTCCATAAATTTGAGGGGAATGTGAGGCGATATTTTTCGCCATCATCAGCATAATCCCAATCTTTTGGCACACCATTATCTTTATAGGGGGCAATCACCCGCCGTTTGAGTTTGACTGCATCCACATTAAATGTGAATTGGTCGCTTTTGGTGGCATACCAAATATCTTCGCTGGTATTTTTCCAATTGGTTTGTGCGCCCCTACCCTTTTCGCGCTCCCATGTAATCCGATTGCGAACAGTCAAATGAGCCGAAAGCACATCATATATCACTGCCGATGAACGCCAATCTCCACAAAAATAAACCGTAGCAGTTGGTTTTAGGCATCGCATAAGCGGGATAAACCATGATTCCACCCATTGCCGATACTCATCATCTGACCGTTGCCTAAACGTTTGCTCACCAAATGTCCGATTCAGGTTATATGGCGGGTCTAGGATGAGTAAATCAATAAATGCACTCGGCAAAAATGAGATAACATCCAAAATAGTTTGGTGAATGGTTTGGTTAATGATTTTATCAAGTGATGTTGTAGCATCTACATGAATTAACTTTCGGCGATACTGTGCGATTTCGTCATCTGCCAACGAAATGGTGCGATTCATAGGGGCGCGTGGTTTTGTCATGATTGTCACCTTCTTTATATCAAGCATAACATCAATTCACATGAATCGAAAATAGACGCATTTCATATTGGGGCAGACATACGCCACCCCTACATGAAGCATGTGATGGTATCCCTTGCCTAATTTACTCCACCAACGCCTGAACCACCGCCACATACCCCACAGGCATATCTTTCTCATAACAATTGCCACCCAGTATCACCTGCCCTGCCTCATATTCTTTGCGATACACGCGCAAGGCACGCGCCCCATACCACTCATCGGTGACTTCAATGAGCCAATTTTCGATGGTATAGTCACGTAACCAATTTGGCAACGCATCGGGCATTACCGTGGCATCATACGCCACAAACACCCGCGCGGGACGATGCAATGTGAATCGCACCCAATCATCCCCGCGCCCATTGCGGTCAACATAAGCGGTGCGGATGGCTGGCAACCCCGAAAACATCACAG
>CALDGT010000287.1 GCA_937942935.1 uncultured Chloroflexota bacterium
AACCAAAATTTTGTGTTGCGTGCAAATGGCATCTCGCTCGGATACGGCGAAATGTGGTGGGATAACAGCCTCACATTGGGCGGCGCGACCAATTTGCAAGTGAATAGCACCATCACCGCCGCGCTCTATAAAAATTTCACGATGGGACAATATGATGATGTCACGGGGACGGTTTATGGCGCAAACGGCATCACCCCTCTGCCGAATGTGCCTGTTCGGGTATATGGGACAAACGGGTTAGTCACGGTTGCCTGCACCAACGGAAGCGGCGGATTCACGGTGTCGTTGTTGGTGGGTCCCAATTATCAGATTAACGCGGGGGGGATTCATGCCATGTGTGCCGATACCACCCGTCCAATACGCTGGTATAACAATTCGCAGACCATCATCAGCGCCCAAAATGTCGTCTCGCCAAGCACAGGGATAAATTTCACCTTGCCCAACCTGACCACCTACGAGATGAATGAGCAAGTGTTTTTGAATTATCTACAAACCAGCGCGGTCGCCATGAATAGCCCGGTGTATCCGTTGGTGGTGGATATTACCAGCGCCAGCACCACCGTGAATTTTATCAATACCGATAACACCACAGGCACAGCCACCGTGACCTTTACCCCCAATGGCGGGGTGATAGAAATTCGGATTACCGCCACCACAGGCACATTTTCGGGCGCGATTTATCAATATTTGCCAGAGATGATTCTGGATGCGTTTGATAGCGCGTTGGCGACCACCTCTTTGAACGGGGATGCGATAGAAGATGTGGTCATCACCACCCAGTCGCTCATTTTTAGGGCTGTGAATTAAAAAATATTCCCCCGCCGTTTGGTGGGGATATTTTTCGTTCATCGTGGTGGGAACTAAGGCGCTGGTCGCCCGTATGTCCCACCACATCCGCCTGTTTTGGGCGCCGAGCTTGTTATAACGCCAAATTTGCCCATCCTGCGATGGTGCTGGTCGGTTCGCCAAATACCCGATACGCCTCATCGGGCGAATACCCCATCTCGCCGACTTGTTCGGTGGCACGCATCAACGCCAAAATTTCGGTCAGTTCCCCCTTCAAAAATAACCGATTCATCATGCCCATCATCCAAAATGGCGCATGGGTCACTTTTGCGCTCGGTGCAATTTTTTGTGTCACCAACGATAATGCTTGCTCAAAGGTGAGCGCCTCTTTTCCACAGACGAAATAGGCTTTATTGGTCGCCCCAATCTGATGCGCCACAGAGACTATCTTGGCAAAATCGGCAATGGTCAAAAAGCGGAAGGGGTGGGGTTGCTCGCCAAATACGCTGGCACGCTTGCCCTGAATAAAATTGGGCAATAAATCGGCAAAATAAGTCGGGCGAAAAATGGTGTATCCCGCCCCGCTTTGGATGATGGCGCGTTCTGCCTCTAATTTCGCTTTTTCGGCGGGGATGTGCGCGAATTGGTCGCTCACCAAATAACCCGACACATACGTGATGTGCTGTATCCCAAGCGCCACCGCCAATGTTGCGACACTCGCCGTCACCCCAACCTGAATTTTTTGCAGGCTGGCTTCATCGTGTCCACTCGGTAGGCTGATATGCA
>CALDGT010000288.1 GCA_937942935.1 uncultured Chloroflexota bacterium
AATTACCGCGCCGACTCCACCATCGGGTACACCTAAAGAACAATTGCCCACCACAGGCGATGAAATTTATAAAGCACGCCCCGCAGTCGTTTTAACGATTCCTTACTCATGGAATTTAGAATTGCAAATTGTCGCCCCGATTACATCATGGCAACCGCATTTTCAAACCAATCAGTATTTTTGGATGATTTATTTGCCATCAGATACAACAAATAACCTCAAAAATGATTCTGCTGTGAATGTGCTTCAAATTAAATCAGTCTCGCATAAGCGATTTGGTAAAAAAATAGGCGTTGTTACATCTGCCCAACTAGATTTAATTGTTGCAACAGTGGTATTTTGCATTGGGCATTCGTAATCAAATTGCCAATTTCAGATGCGCTCAAATCCGCCGTGAATAGGGCGGTGAGGGTGGCGATGTCTGCCATGAGTTGTTGCTCCTTCCTGATAAATAGCTGGTTTTTATGGATATATGGGCGTAAGGATTTTTATTATGGCGGTGGGACATACGTGCGCGTGCGCCCTAGTACCCACCCTACCAACATATTCATTTTGTGTCTGTGGGGATTCGCCGAAGGTCTTGAAGTGTGCCAACCGTTGCAAATTGTGTTATCATGTATAAAAAGTGATGCGCCATGTGTTGTTTGCTTTTGATATAAGGATATAATCAATAACCCGCCTAGCCTACCGCTTTACGGACAATCTCGATTAATTTCGCCTCTGTTGCGTCGTCTAAGGCGGTAAAAAACCATGCTGATGCCATCAGTTGGTCTGTTGCCCCGTCTGCAACGGCGTGATTTGCCTTTTCAGTGAGACCAAACGTCATATATTTATCATCTTTATTGAAAAAACACACCACTTTGCCGTCCTTTGCATAACCCGGTAAGCCATACCACAATTTCGGTTGTAGTGATGGTGCTGTTTCCATGATGAGTGTATGGAGACGCTCTCCTATGGTACGGAATGGTTCGGGCATGGCGCTGATTTTTTTAAGAATGGCTGAATCATCCTCTTTTTTGCTAAATAGTGGCATATCAAAATTACTCCCGCCTTAATGAACAAATAAGCAAATTCAAATGTTCTATATTAGAATGTTACAATGAACTTGCTTATATGTCAAGCAAAACATATACATTGCTTGCTAGGGCGGTGAGGGTGGCGATGTCTGCCATGATGTGTTGCTCCTTCCTTATAATAGAATAATAGAGATGCGATAGCGGTGCTTTTTGTGTTATACTAGGCTTTATATTGGCTATATTTAGGGATATAAATCGTTATGGCTCAAATCGAAAAATCGGTGTTCATCAGTTATCGGCGCACCAATAAATATCACGCATGGGCAGTCTATCAGGCTTTAATCTCTGATGATTATAATGTCTTTATAGATTATGATTCAATTGGTGCTGGTCTATTTAAGCCTGAAATATTTGACGCTATTACGAAAAGAGAACACTTCATCCTAATTTTGACACCGACTACCCTAGATAGATGTCATAGAGAAGATGATTTTTTACGATTTGAAATTGAAAAGGCGATACAACATAAGCGCAACATTATTCCTTTGGCATTTGATGGATTTGAGTGGAATAAAAAATATATACTTAAATTGCCTGATACCTTAAAAACTTTACCCGATTTCCAATTATTACCAGTACCACATCAATTGACTTATTTTAATGAAACTATAGATATCCTTCAAAATCGGTTTCTAAGTAAATCGGTAGATTCTATACACATATTGAGTAATGAAGACCCCTCAGATGGTAAAGAATCTTTTGAAAAAGCCAATCAATTCTATCTTAAACGGAAATATGAAAATGCAATCCCATT
>CALDGT010000289.1 GCA_937942935.1 uncultured Chloroflexota bacterium
TGTCTTGAGTCAGAAGGGGAATACACCCTCACCGCGCCCCTGCCCAGCATCACAGGCAATATCACCCTCATCGGCAACGGGGCGAAAATCGTCATGACGGGGGAAGGTCGGGTGTTTGATGTGGGTCAAAGTGGGGTGTTGCACCTGAAAGATGTCACGATTTCGGCTATCCAACCAGAAACAACACCAGAACCGAATCCAGATGGGATAATGAGAGGTGGAATCAATAATGCAGGCGAATTGATTCTGGAAGATGTGATTTTAGAAAATAATTCTGCGGTGCGCGGTGGTGCGATTTATAACGCGGGTGTGTTGACAATGAAAGGCGGGGCGATTCAGAATAATTCTGCCAGTGAGTTCGGCGGTGGAATTTATAACGCAGGTCAAATGGATTTGGACGGGGTGAATATCCACGAGAACGATGCACCAGAGGGTAGCGGGGTGTATCAGGAGGGATAAAATTGCTATCATAAGGTGGTTTATCAATAAGTGAGGCACAATGCACACCACCTTTGGGTATTATGATTTAATTGAGGTATTTTCAGAATCGGGATGCGCGGTTTGTCGGTTGGTCAAACGCGATGTTCAACGCCATTTGGATGCTATTTTATACGAGCATGTCACCGACCCTCGAATCCATAAGCGTTTTCGCGCCAGTCGTGGATTGTGCGCCGAGCATGGGCAAATGTTCATCCAACCGGGGGGCGTGCTGGGGGTTGCTACCTTATATGAAGCGGTAGTGGATGAACTCATCAAATCCGCGCAATCTGCCACCGATTTATCCCCCACACGAGGATTATCGCGCTTACTCGGCAAAAATAGCCCTGTATCTGATGCCCTATCCCCCGCGCAGATGTGTATCGCGTGCGAAACAGAAGCCGATAGTGAAATCCGTTATGCCGATATTTTAGGTGAGCATATCCGTGAGGAAAAATTATCATCGGCATATCGCGGGTCAGAAGGGTTATGCGTATCGCATTTCCGACAAGCCGTGACGAATGCAAAATCTGCGGAAAATGCCAAATTGTTGACGGCGATTCAAGTCGAAATTTGGGGCAAACTGCGCGATGAATTGGGGGAATTTCGGCGCAAATACGATTTTCAGCATGTGGATGAAGCAATGGGCGCAGAGGGTGATAGCTGGTTGCGTGCGGTGCGACTAGTGGGCGGAGAATAATAGCAATTTAATGAGAGCAAATTAACCACATCACTATCATTATGCAAAAGGAGTGTATGAACCAATGACTTCCACAATCAAGTATCATTTACCACGCACCGCACCAGAACATCAAGGTGTGGCTTCCTCAGCGATTCTTCGGTTTGTGGAAGCGATAGAAAGCCAAATTCACGAGATTCACAGCTTTATGCTGATGCGACATGGGAATGTCATTGCTGAAGGCTGGTGGTCGCCATATAACCGTCAATCACCCCACTCTTTGTTTTCGGTCAGCAAAAGTTTTACCTCAACGGCTGTTGGACTAGCAATCGCCGAAGGGTATTTTTCCCTTGATGATTCGGTCATCAGCTTTTTTCCAGAAGATACACCTAATGAGGTGAGCGATTTATTGGCAACGATACGTGTGCGCCACTTGTTATCAATGTCTACAGGTCACGCAGAGGACACATGGCTATATATGATTATGCGACCAGACGGTGATTGGATAAAAGGCTTCTTGAATGTGCCTGTTCTTCACACACCCGGAACGCATTTTCTTTATAATACAGGTGCAACTTATATGCTCTCTGCTATTGTACAAAAGACAACTGGCATAAAACTGGTTGATTATTTAGAACCGCGACTATTTGCCCCGTTGGGGATTGAGAATGTGGTTTGGGAAGAATCACCTCAAGGGATTACAATGGGTGGTATTGGTTTGAATCTAACCACAGAGGATGTTGCCCGCTTTGGTCAGCTTTATTTGCAAAAAGGAATGTGGCAGGGACGACAGATTTTGCCCGAAAGTTGGGTTGAAGAGGCGACACATTCCCAAGTTCCTAAAAGTAATGGGTTACAAATTGATTGGTTACAGGGCTATGGGTATCAGTTTTGGCGCTCTCGCCATGGCGCTTATCGAGGGGATGGGGTTTTTGGTCAATATTGTATTGTCATGCCCGAACAGGATGCGGTTTTGGCGATGACGGGTGGCATGGATGTTTTTGATATGCAACCACCATTAAATTTGGTCTGGGATATATTACTTCCAGCCATGTCTGATACCCCACTTCCTGATGATGCAGTATCCTATAATGCCCTAACTGAAAAATTATCTAAATTGGCAATGCAAGTCGCACAAGGTAAATCCACATCCCCAATTGCATCACAAGTATCTGGTAAAACGTATGTAATGGATAATAATGAATTGGGTATAGAAACCATCACCTTCGATTTTGCCGAGTCTGATTGCACCTTTAGGGTCAAAACAATCGTTGGCGATGAAAGCATCCCTTGCGGTTATGAAACATGGGTAATTGGTAAGACGGGCTTATTTCGCCAACCTTTGGTATTTGACAGCACACCAATAGCGACCAGTGGCGCATGGATTGCAGACACCACTTTTAGGATGATTGTCCGACTATATGAGACGCCATTCTTTCACACTGTGACCTGTGATTTCATCGGCGATGAAGTGATGATTGAAATGCAAGTCAATGTTTCAATGGAATCTTTGAACCCAATATTGCTAACCGCACACGCTCTATAAAGTAGATGTTAGGTGGTCGCTGTGCGTTTAGTGGCGGGGAATATAACAATTCGATGCAAAATTTAGGACAAATGTTGTTATAATAGGCTTATTCGTTTGATTGAGTGGATAACAACAATGCGTACAGTTGACTTATTTGCGGGTGTTGGTGGATTAAGACGCGGATTTGAAAAAGTCGGATTTGAGACAGTTTTTGCGAATGATTTTGATGCTTCTTGTAAAATAACGTATGACCTCAATTATCCAGATACCACCTTAACACTCGGCGATATTCGTGAAATTGACCCTTATAGCTTGCCAGAATATGATTTTTTGCTGGCAGGATTTCCTTGCCAACCGTTTTCGGTGGCGGGGTATCGTCAGGGGTTTGAGGATGAAAAAGGACGCGGAAATTTATTTTTTTCGATTGCTGATATTTTACAAAAAACACGCCCTACAGGATTTTTGCTTGAAAATGTCAAAAATTTAGTCGGGCATGATAAAGGACGCACATTCAAAATCATCCAACAAATCTTAACAGAGGATTTAGGCTATCATATTGAACATAAAGTCCTCAATACGATGGATTATGGCAATATCCCCCAAAATCGGGAGCGGATTTTCATCATTGGATTTCAAGATTGCGCCACCCTCAATCGATTTGAATTTCCAGATAAAATCCCCCTCACAACCCATTTTCAAGATTTATTAGAGGATGAGGTTGATGACGAATTTTATTACATAGGCAAACCGTTATATGAAAAAATCGTGCCTTATATCACCCGTCA
This sequence comes from uncultured Chloroflexota bacterium, assembly GCA_937942935.1. GTDB lineage: Bacteria > Chloroflexota > Anaerolineae > Aggregatilineales > Phototrophicaceae. Next base: position 3,470 of record CALDGT010000289.1, read on the forward strand.
AGATACTGTTTATCAGTATCGGCGCATGTATGTACGGGATAATAAACGGGGTGTTTGCCCTACTCTAACTGCCAATATGGGCGAAGGTGGTCATAATGTGCCGATTATTTTGGATGATAGGGGTATCCGTAAATTGACACCGCGTGAGTGTGCGCGATTACAAGGCTTTAATGATGATTTTATCTTGCCTAGTGAACTCCGAAACGCCAAATTGTATAAGCAAATGGGCAATTCTGTGACAATTAGCGTGGTAGAACGTATCGCGGGACAGGTGGTATCAGCAATTAGGGGAAATGAATATGTTTTTGAGCTTGAATCCGTTACAGCGTAACAAATACGGTAATCTGTTGGGATTAATGGGGTCATTATCTCGGTTATTCTCAGATAATGAGACAGTTTACCTAGACTATCGGGTAGTTGAAAATTTATTTTGTCGGTCTTTTGATGCAAAAAATGTTTCTCGAAGTGATGTTGCAGTAGATGCAATTTTAGGTCAGATGGGCATCGGTATTAAAACATTCACTTTAGGGAATAAAAATACATATTCGTATGAAAAAATTGCCGAATTTAGTCGTAAAGACCTGCAATTAGCGCAAAGTAACAAAGCACTCATTCAACAAATTGCGACAATTCGCAATGAACGGTTAGCCTTTGCACAACGAACTTATGGTATTCAAGAGTTATTTTATCATTGTGTAACACGTCGCCAATCATTTATTCAGGTATTTGAATTTAACTTACATCCCATCAATTTAGCCCAAATCACTATCCAAAACACAAAAGATAATGCCATTTTCTTTGATGATGGGTTAAACGATTATTTATTTAGGCTATCGAAAAGCACTGCCTACTTAAAATTTAATTGTGTAAATCCTTTACTTGAATCAGAAGTTAAGATTTTACAAGACCCATTCGATTTATTAGAACAGTTTCTACATGAGCAAGCAGGCTATGGTGCGGTTGTTTATCCAACGGCTTACTTACCCCTTTATTCTGAAAATAAAGCAGGGAAATTTGTACCTGAAAAAAGCGGATTAAATCATTGGAATGCTGGCGGGAGACCTCGCAATTTAGATGAAGTTTATATTCCTGTTAGGCGTAAATTTCATCATATAATGCCCGATTTCTTCCCACCCCGTGATACACATTTCACTTTGCACCTGCCCAATGGTGATAAAATGAGTGCCAAATTATGCCAACAAGATAGCAAGGCATTAATGTCTAATCCCAATGGGACATTAGGTGATTGGTTGTTGCGTCATGTACTCAATCTCAAGGAAGGTGAATTGCTCACTTACGATTATTTATTGAAGCTAGGAA
>CALDGT010000290.1 GCA_937942935.1 uncultured Chloroflexota bacterium
AAGCCCGCCAATTGAATACCCTCAATTTGGGTGAAGATACGGCGAGGGGCTTGGGGATGCGTGTCGAGTGGCAACGGGGTATGCTGTTATTCATCAGTGTGGGCTTGGCGAGTGCTTCGGTGGCGGTGGCGGGCGCGGTTGGGTTTGTTGGATTAGTCGCCCCACACATCACACGCCGTTTGGTGGGTCCCTCGCATGAAGGACTCATCCCCGCATCGGCATTTGTGGGTGGGGTGTTGGTCATGCTCGCGGATTATATCAGCCGTGTGGTGATTGCCCCGTCAGAATTGCCTGTTGGGTTGGTCACTGCCATGATTGGCGCACCGTATTTTATCTATTTGCTCTATCGTCAGCGTAACCGTTAGGAAAATTGTATCATGCAACCAATTTTAGATGTCCAAAAATTATCATTGACGTATGATGGTGCTGTGACCATCGTCCACGAATTAAATTTACACATTCACAAAGGCGATATGATGGCGCTGGTGGGACCCAACGGGTGCGGAAAATCTACCTTGTTGCGCGGGTTATCGCGCTTGCTCAAGCCAAAAGTGGGGGCGGTGCATTTGGATGGGCAAGATATTCATCGGATGAAAGCCAAAACATTGGCGCAACAATTAGGCATTTTGCCACAATCGCCCACCGCGCCAGAAGGTCTGACGGTGCATGAATTGGTCGCGCAGGGGCGGTATCCGTATCAACGTTGGTTTCAGCAATGGAGCGAAGAAGATGAGCGAATCGTGGATGAAGCCTTGCAAATTACCAACCTCACCCTATTCGCAGACCGTCCCGTAGATACCCTAAGCGGTGGGCAACGACAACGCGCTTGGATTGCGATGGCATTGGCACAACAAACCGAGATATTATTGCTCGATGAGCCAACCACCTATCTTGACCTTGCCTATCAATTGGATGTGCTGGATTTATTAGAAGAATTGCATCAGCAGGGGCGCACGATTATCATGGTATTGCATGACCTAAATCAGGCGGCGCGATATGCAAATACGATGGTCGCTATGCGGGGTGGGCAAATTATTGTGCAAGGCACACCGCATGAGGTGATGACATCGGAAAATCTGAAGCAGGTATTTGGATTGAACGCGCATATTATCCATGACCCCATCACCAACACACCGATGTGTGTGCCATTTAGCCGTCGGCAAAACCAGACTAAGCACATGCCCGATGTGTTGGCATATATGACGGGTGATTAACCAAGTGTTGGCATATACAGCAACTTAAGAAATCAACCTCACCCCTAAATCCCCTCTCCGTTTGGGAGAGGGGACTTTCCCTCGCAAAATAACGGTTTTTTCCCCCTCTCCAATTTGGAGAGGGGCAAGAGGGTGAGGTCAAAAAGCAATTTTATTGTTAAGTTGCTACGCATGGGTGATTAGCCAAGCGTCTCTAACAATTTAATCTCGCGTTCTTTGGCATTGAGCAGTGGGCATGTCCGACAATAGTCGTATCCATCCAATTTATACGATAGGCAACATGCTCCACGCGCCAAAAATGGGTGTTGACGGTCATCTTTTGTCACCCACTGAATCCCCGTTTTGCCTTTTAGGGGAGAACCCTCTAAGAAATGGGCGATTTCTGTCTCGCACACATCCATTTTCCCCAACAAATTGTGAACTGTCATGATGATTTGGGCGCAACGGTCTGCTATGCCAGACCACATCGCACGCTTTCCGAGTGATGTTTTTTGTTTGATGAGGTCAATCAGTGGGGCGACATGCGCCTCTAGTTGTGTTTGTGCATGATGACGGAGTTCCTCAAATGTTGTGAATATGCCGATACAATCGGGATGATTGGCATCGGGGTCGGTGGAGAGGGCATAAAAATACGGATTTTTGAGCGTAATTTCGCGCAGGTATGATTCTTCATTCACCATATAAAAGACATTTTCATGTGATAAATCTGGAAAGCGTTGGGTGGCATACAAACAGGCGAGGCTCG
>CALDGT010000291.1 GCA_937942935.1 uncultured Chloroflexota bacterium
GAATAATTTGATAAATAGAATTAAACAATCGGTTGTGAAAAAAAAAACATGGAAATATGCGGGGGTAGTGAGTATCCGTGTTAAGGTGTTGGGGATTGTCTTGGGTGTGATTATTTTGCTGAGTGGTGTGGTGATTATCCAAATACGCAGTATTCTCATCGAGACGCTATCGTATGAGTTAGAAGAACAGGGCATTATTTTGACGAGCAACATCGCCCAAGATGCCACACAGCATTTGACCCCAGAAGATGATTATGCCGAGTTAAATTTGTTGCTCATGGAGCGCAAAGCCCATTATTCATCAGAGAGCCATAATACAATTGTGGATTATATTTTGGTAGAAGATGCGAATGGGCAACTTATTGCAGATGAGGGACAAGTTCATATCGTTTCATCTGAAAAATCACCACACCCACACGGTAATCATCTCGTTTTTATTGTGAATGGTGGTGCTATCCTAGAGTTTCATCGCACAATCCCAGAATCAGATTGGGTGTTGCGGATGGGGCTTTCGACCATTCGTATTCATGAGATGGTGAATTTGGTCACATTACGGTTACTCACCATCACCCTCATCATGATTGGTATCGGCTTTGGGGCGGCAATTTTCCTGACATGGATACTCACACGCCCAATTTGGCAATTGGTGAATGCCACACACGCGGTTGCGCGGGGCAATTTTAATGTGCGTGTGCCTCGTTGGGCAGATGATGAAATTGGGGAATTGGCGACAGCATTTAATCGGATGACCGAATCACTCGCACAAGCCGATAGAGAACGCCTAGACCGAGAACGCCTCCGCAATCAATATATCAATGGGGTGATTTTGGCACAAGAAAATGAGCGCCAACGGATTGCCCGCGAATTGCACGATAGCACCAGCCAATCGCTCACATCGTTGTTAGTGGGGTTGCAAAATATCAAGCTCAATTCTGAACAAGCCCAAATTTGCGCCCAAATAGATGACTTGCGCGGCATTGTCTCCAGCACACTCGATGAAATTCGCGCAATTTCGTGGCGGTTACGCCCAAGTGCATTAGATGATTTGGGCTTAAAAAGTGCTATCGAAAATTATGTCCATGATTATCAAACGCGGTATCATATCCCCACAGAAGTGATTTTTAGAGGCGTAGAAAAACGCCTCGCGCCCGAAATCGAGACGACTATTTATCGGATTATTCAAGAAGGGTTGACCAATATCGCCCGCTATGCCCAAGCAAAGACCGCTAGTTTGGTTATATCCTGTCAGGCGAATATCATTAAAATCATTATAGAAGATGATGGTGTTGGGTTTAATCCCGATGATGTTTTGCAACAAACAAAAAGTCTTGGCTTGCGCGGGATGAAAGAACGGGCAGGGCTATTGGGTGGCACACTGCGGATAGAATCATCACTACAAAATGGCACAAGTCTCTATATTGAATTACCCTGCTCTATAACAGAAAGTAAAGTGACATGACTATTCCTATCCGAATTATATTAGCCGATGACCACACCGTTTTGCGGTCTGGGTTGCGTTTATTGCTCAATAATCATGAGCATTTTGATGTAGTCGCAGAAGCCAGCACAGGGGTGCAAGCAGTTCAATTATCTGCCCAGCATTTGCCCGATGTGTTGCTCCTAGACCTGAATATGCCCGAAGCAGACGGATTATCTATTATCCCTGAAGTACGAAAAATATCCCCCCATACTAAAATTCTTATTTTGACCATGCACGAAGATGGCAATTATTTGCAACAAGCCATTCAAGCAGGCGCATCTGGTTATTTGCTCAAAAAAGTGGCAGATGTTGAGTTAATTATGGCAATTGAAGCTGTTATGCGGGGTGAGATGTATGTTCATTCTGCCATGATGCAATACCTCATCAAACCGCCGACATCGCCTAAGCCAGAGGCAGACCCTTGGAAATCGCTCTCTGAGCGCGAGTATGATGTCCTCAAGCGGGTGGCGCTCGGTTATACCAATACCGAAATCGCAGAAGAATTATTTTTGAGCCAAAAAACAGTCGAGACGTATCGTGCGCGGGGCATGGAAAAGCTCGATTTACAAACCCGCGCCCAGTTGGTCAAATCGGCAATGGCACACGGTCATTTGGATGAATAACCATAGGGAAAAACCTGACAAACCCGCTAAAAAGTAGCGGGTTTTGCCTGCTACTGCGAATCCTTGTGAAGCGATAAGATAAAAGCATGAACGAAAAACAAGCAAGTCATTATCACAAGGAGAAAATATCATGTTAGACATTCTAAAACGCAACCAACACCGTGTTATCGAAGACCCCAAATTTGTCACCCGCCTTTTCACCGATGTCCGTTTTTCTGTGATTTGGTTAGCCGCCCGTGTTTGGTTAGGATGGCAATGGCTCGATGCCGCCAGCCATAAAATTAACGAAGCGGGTTGGGTC
>CALDGT010000292.1 GCA_937942935.1 uncultured Chloroflexota bacterium
TTCATCCCCCCAATGCCGCCGCGCCAACCGCGCTATTGGTCACTTGCGCCAGATGCACCGATACACCATCGGTCACAAAATCGGCGCAACGGACGGCGATAACCTGCTCAACCCCGCGCACCAATGCCTCGCCAAGTGCCAAACCCATCCCCCCGCCCAACACGACCATACGCGGGGTGAGAATGCTACATGTCCACGCGCAGGCGATAGCGACATTTTCGATGAGCGTATTCACGGCGCGGGTGGCAGTTTCATCACCTGTCCGCCACAATTCGATGATGCGGTGGGTGTTATCGGTCATGCCGAGCGATTTGGCAATCATCCCCAAGCCCGTCCCCGATGCGCCGTGTTCGTATAACACACCCTCAGCAGATTTGACATAGCCCAATTCCATCGCCATCCCGCGTGAGCCACGCAACAACCGACCATCCACAACCGCCGCCGCGCCTAACCCTGTGCCGATTGCCAAATAAATCACATCCGACACATTTTTTGCCACGCCATAACGGGTTTCGCCGATTAACGCCGCCCGCACATCATTTTCGACCACCACCCGCCGATTCAATTTTTCTGCGAGCAGGGCTTGTAGGGGAATATCGCGCCATCCCAAATTGCCAGCATATTGGATGACCCCCGCGTCTATTACGCCCGCACATCCCACACCAACGGGGGTATTTTTGTCGCCACCGAGCGCGGAGATGCCGTCTGCAATGTGTGATACAACGGCAGAAATGCCATCTTGGGCGTTGGTGGGGACGCGATGATGCGCCAAGACTTGCCCATCATCATCCACCCGCGCCAAATCAATTTTTGTCCCACCAATATCAATGCCAATGCGTTCCATGTGATATAACCTATTTCGTCACGGTGACTTTGGTCAATCCGCGCGGACTATCCACAGGCAAGCCACGCACCACCGCCTGATTCATGGCAAAAAGTTGACCGGGGACAACCGCCACCATCGGCGATAACCATTCGGGCATATTGGGCAGGCGCATGGGTTTGGTCGCAAAACTGAGCGCCTCATCATCGTTGCTAATCACCAACAATTCGGTTTGGCGGTCTCGCAATTTATTCATCAAATCGAGCATATTGGGCAAAACCACCCCACGCGGGGCGACAGCGATAATCGGCACACCCGCGTTAGCGATGGCAATCGGTCCATGACGGAAATCGGCTTCGCTATAGCCATCGCCTGTGATGGCGCACAATTCTTTCACCTTCAGGCTAATTTCAAATGCTGTCGGGAAATTATACCCGCGCCCCACCGCCACAAATTGCGTCATATACCGATACCGCTCTGACCAACTCGCAATCGCATCGGCTTGGGTGAGGGTTTCTTGTACCAAATAGGGCAGGGTATCTAATTCGGTGCGGAGCGCCTCATCATCTGCCAATTCCACCGCGAGCGAGGCGATGGCACACAATTGGGCGGTATAGGTTTTGGTGGCGGCGATGCTAATTTCTTCGCCTGCCATCAGATGAATATGATGATGGGCTTCGGTGGCGATGGGCGAATTGGGATTGTTGGTGATTCCCACCGTCAACGCGCCATTCGCTTTGGCATCGGCTAACACACGGCGCACATCTTCTGCTTGTCCGCTTTGCGAAATGCCAATCACCAACGCCCGCGCCAAATTCGGCGGTTGTTCGTATAGGGTATGCAGGGAGGGGGTGCTTAGACCTGCATATAAATGATTTTTTGCGCCAAATAAATATTGCGCGTAACGGGCGGCGTTATCGGATGTGCCACGCGCCGCCACCACCACATAAGCGGGGTTATAGTCGCGGATATGGCGGGCAATTTGTGCGATATGGGCGCGTCCCTCGGTGATGAGCCGTCCCAAAACGGCGGGTTGTTCGTGAATTTCGTTGTGTAGGTGCATGATTGTTATGTCCTTTGTGTGTGTATGTTATAAATAGTGGCGGTGGGATATACGGGCTTGCGCCCTAATCCCACCCTACAAATCAATTTATTTCGTGCGCCTGTAGGGACGACATTTTTGTCGTCCTTGTGGACGCGCTTCTGCGCGTCCGTACAGGCAAAATTGGATATATTGTCATGCCATAACAGGCGACGATA
>CALDGT010000293.1 GCA_937942935.1 uncultured Chloroflexota bacterium
CGAGATACATTCTATTTCACTACGGCATCCAATCCGCAAGCGATGATAGAATATGATTTTTATGGTGATGTGGTACGTACTATACCGATTCAAATCAATTTGCAACAATTGCCAAATTCCCCCATATCCTACTCGGTTACAGATATAACCCAAGACGGGCGTTATATGACCGTTGTTGTGATTCATGCTATAGATAATGGCATAATGACTACTTGGCCTCGGGTTTATGTATATGATTCCCAAACTCACTCAATGACCCGTATTTTAGATAATCCCGATTTGAGTTATATTTTCCCAAGCGCCATATCTGAAGATGGTCGTTATATATTGCTCATTACCAACCACAATTTTTCGCCACAGGATACCCATAATGAGGTGTATCAAAACGATTTGTATCTCTATGACCGCCAAACTGCACAAACGCGCTTTATCTCGAATGTGCCATCCCAAGTGGTTACATATGTTGGCAGGATTCCATTTGCAACCATCTCTCCAGATGGACAAACGATTGCATTCTTATATTCCCCCAGTGGCGAAAATTATGGATATTTATATACCTATAATACCCAAACCAATATATTGAGGGCGATTACCGCCCCAAATAATGGGTTGATTGGTGTTTTTCATAAATCTACAGGAAATAATTCCCTCCGATTCTCAGATAATAATCGTTACCTCATTTTCTCATCGGATACGAATAACATTGTCCCGAATGATACATTAACTTCTATAGATGCGTTTGTCTATGATTTCCAAACCAACCAATTCACCCTTGTCTCTGTGAATAGTGATGAACAAAAAGCCAATACTAGCGCATCTGCGGATGGTATTTCACCCGATGGTCGTTTTGTGACATTCTATACCTCTGCGGATAATATCGTGCAGAATGATTCACCAAACACTATTGATTTATTTGTACGCGACCTGCAAAGTGGACAAACATACGCTGTTTCTCAAGGTAATGATGGATATCTGCTTCAGATGCCACAAAATTATTATCCCTTTAACAGTGTATTCTTCAATAATAACCAATACATCATGTTCATGGCTTATTCAGATTATTATCTGCGTACTTTTGCATCTCCAACCATCCCACTAAATCCAGATATTATTAGTAATGGCATGACCACCACTATTAATAGCACACTCTCTTGGGATTGGATGTTTGAGTCGAATCGGTATGAGCTTCAAATTGCCACCGATGATGCCTTCACCAACATCATCCATACCGATAATTATGTCCATGCCATGAGTTATGAGTATACTTTCCCAAGCACAGGCACATATTATTGGCGTTTGCGCGGGGTGAATCAACTTGGGGCAGGGGATTGTTCTGTGAATAGTCATTTTATTGGCATAGGTGGTAATGCGTTGTTGGATGAACAACAATTATTCAATGCCATGCAACCCCATTTGACCAATGGCATCACTTTTGCGCTATTTGATGTGACCGCCAACGGCATCATGACCACATTGCAATTCAGCGATGGGGCAGTGGTGACGGGTACAATCAAATTGGTGACACAAAACGGATTGCTCCGCATCTCAGTCGAATCTATTTCAGGCGGAAGTGCGACCCAACAAGCCATCATGAGCGATACCTTGCCATCATTCATCATGACTGCCTTAGATGAGGTCGTGCCGAGTGGTTATTTGGCAATCGAAAGCGTCAGTATGACCAGTAGCGCCGTAGATTTGGGCGTGGTTTTGCCCAACCCGTAAAATTTTCTCTGAATGGGGATAGGCAAGCCCTATCCCCGTTTAGTGAGCATCAACCCCGCACGATACACCATCACACCCACAAATGTCGCCCACAGGGGCATCATCGCCAGCACACCGCCATCCCCATCTATCAGCGCAAAAATCATCACAAGGGCGAGCATGAGTCCCATTCCCGCCTGAACACGCCTAAGATGAGGTGGAGATGAGGTTATATCACAGGTGCATTGAATTTTCGGCAATGTGGCAATATGTCCCGCGAACACCACGCCAATCCCTAGCGCAATCGGCAACAAAGTTTGTGGCTGTGCGATGAGTGCCACATCCAAATAACGCCATGTGGGGAGCATAATCAATAATATTGCCAGCAAAAATGACCACTGAAGCGGGTTAGGTTCTGGCAAAGTAGCATCCAGCAGAAATGTGAGCGCCACCACCGCCCCAAAAACCCAAGCGCCTGTGATGAGCATCGTTAATATTCCGAGCGCAATCGCCACTACACTATCGGCAATTTTCGAGGGGAATCCCACAATCCGATTTACAATGCGGATGAGGACAACCGCGCCACCGAGCGCCCAAATATTGGGTGTCGCAAAAAATGCGCCGATGCTGGCGAGGATGAGCGCCACAAATGCCGAATAGGGATTATCTGGGTCAATTTCTCGTGCCAAAACCCATGCGAGGGTGGCACTCGCGCCTGCATAAAATCCTTTTACCACCGCTTCGCCAAATTCCCCGCCTGTGAACAGGGTATATGCGCCCAAAATGATGCCCATCAGTGGCACAAGCGCCACCAACAAGCGGTGGGTGGGGTAGACCAACGGATTCAGTGGGCGCGAGATGGATGTGTATTGATACATGGGGTTATTTTGCATGAGATAAATCCTAGTTTTGAAAATAATAATCTCTATTTTACCCCCTAAGACTTAGGGGGATTTTAATAAGTGGTGAAAAATTTAATCATCATCAAGAAATATTTGTGCTATAATCAATACAAATAATCGGAACAAGGAGAATAAAATCATGGTCACTATCCAAGTCCGTAGCCGTACAATCGGCACCACCCAAACCCCATTACCCCCCGTTGCATTCGATTTGCTCACCGAAACGCTCACCATCCGCGAATTGATTGCCCACGCCGTAGAAGAACAAATTTATGAATTGCAAATTCAGCAAAAACTGGATACACAATCTGTTCAGCACATTTTGAATCGGCAATATCTGATCAATGCCGAAATTCAGGCACAAGCCAAACTCGGCGCGGTGAAGATGCCAGAACCCATCGAAATCCGAAAAATTGATGTGTCACGGCAAATTCGTAAAGCGACAGAAGCATTTGAAAAAGGGGTGTATGTGATTGTGATAGATGGCGAACAAGCCGATTCATTAGACCAGACCGTGATGCTCAATCCCACATCTAAAATCACCTTTTTACGCCTCACACCATTGGTTGGAGGGTGAGGGATGATATTGTTGTATAGCAAACAGCATAAGCAATTTCTTGAAGAATTTAGCTACTTAAAACCATTCGTAGCGACCCTAACTGAGCCACCATTCACCCCAGAACGGTTGGACATGATAGAAAAATTTTTGGCGGTGGAATTGCCCGATTTAGAGAAGCATGATGCCAAAATCGAGGTGTATTATGTTTTGGGATTCATGAATCATGATTTGATACTGAGGTGTTTGCAAATTTTATATGACCATGACCGCCTGAATATGACATTTTATCGAAAGATTTGTATGTGGAATAACGATTGGGGGATTATGGGTAGGCATGTGAATATCCCCTCCAATAAAATTCATGAACACCTGTCACAAGATTGCAAAAATCATGTTTTGTCTCTTTATAATCAATTGGTTTGGGAGGCGGGGCAAGATTTATCACCAGAAAATGCGTATTTTCTGCGGAGTATTTGGCAGTATCAGGGGAGCAAATATTTTGTATTTGCGCTTAAGCATGTCCTCAAGAGCCAAATTAAGAAATTAAAAGCATCTTCTGCATATTCTTATGAAGTCTCTCAATTACCCATGAAAGTTGTTGCACACATGGCAGAGACCTTTGCCAATGATATGACTACCCCAGAAAAACGCGAGGCGCTCATCGCTGAATTACGCGATGTCGTGAATACACATCCTGTCATAGATAAAACCGCGCCATTTAAGGTGTTATTTCCTGTCGCCAAACATTTTCGGGATGTTTTATGCGACTTGTTGGGGTGGGAGGATATGATGCCGTTGATGCGGTACATCGGCGGAGATGGAGCTAATTCGCAGGAATCCACAGACGATTTAGAGCATATTCATATCGCAGAGGTCTATCAATTATTGGCGAATATCCCCAAAGAGCGCGTGATAGAGGTTCTGTCGCTGATTGTGGGCGCATCGGCAGATGGTCATAAACGGGCATTTTTGATATTGGCGCTGTTGGGGGTAAATCGGGCAGAGGTACAGAAAAAATTCCGTCAGCATGGGCAAAGTGCCATCAAAGCATACGGATTGTTGCCATTGATGGGGGATGAGACCTTACTTTCGCGTTATTTGGCGCTCAAACAATCGGCGAAAGACGGGCAAAAATTTGGGGCGCAGAGGCGGTTATCTCATGCCCGCGCTGTCGAAATTGGGATTGACCATTTAGGGCAAATGGCGGGGTATGGGGATGGGAGTCGTTTAGAATGGGCGATGGAAGCCCAACTCGCCACCGAAACCCCGCGCCAATGGGTGGTGGATGAATACACGATTCTATTAGAACAAGATGGCATCGAAATGGGTTTGGTGACTATAAAAGAGG
>CALDGT010000294.1 GCA_937942935.1 uncultured Chloroflexota bacterium
GTTCCATAATCTCTATCCGATTCCCAAATGGGTCATATGTATAAAACCGCCGTCTAGGGGCGAGTTCTTCATCCCAAATCACATCAAAATGGGCTTGTGCCAACTTTTGTGCCAAGTCATCTAAATCATCGCATACAAATGCAGGATGTGCCTTTTTTGCGGGCATAAAGTCGGCTTCCACACCATAATGTATCTGAAACCCATTCGGCAATACAAACCAAGCCCCGCCACGTTTGGCGAGTGTAGCGGGCTTGGAAATTTCGACTAATCCGAGTAAATCAATACAAAAATAACGGGCTTGAGTTTCTTCACCTTTGGGCATCGCTATTTGAATGTGGTCTAATTCACTCAACATCTGCTTCTATGACCTCATACATCGGCACATATTCAACAATCGCGCTCACCGCCTCATTTTGTCGTGTCATCGAAATAACATCTTTTTCGCCATTCCGACCTCGTTTGACCACAGGCGCATTAGAATAACGCATCAATTTAGCCTTGCCCTTGTTGGTGAGGACAATCATCGTATCATCCAATTTGCCCACCGAGACCGCCGCGACTTCTCGGCTCGATTTTGGCAGGCGCATAGTAATCACACCACCACCTGCCCTGCCCTGTGCAGGATATTCTTCACCAGCAGAAATTTTAGCCATACCATCATCGGTGATGGTAAACACATATAAATTATCTTTGATAATATTTGATGCAACCACTTTTGTGCGTTGACTGCCCATCTTTATCCCACGCATACCACCCGCAGGTAATCCTGTTGGGCGCACTTCATTTTCTTTGAAACGTATAGATTGCGCTTCGTTGGTCGTGAGCAAAATTTCTTGACCACCATCTGTTGTAAACGCATTGATGAGTTTATCATCTGCGCCCACATTCATCACAACAAATACATTCGATGTCATACCGGGTAAATCGGCAAGGCGTATTCGCTTGACATCCCCTAATTCTGTGGTCATGAATAAATAACCATGTTCTACTTGACCGGGGAGACTAATTGCAGAAGCGATTTGGGTATCTGATGGGAGCGAGCATAAATCTATGAACGGTGTGCCATCGGCAAAATCTTCTGCGGTATTAATTTGTTGCACCGGGATGGTCGCGCATTTGCCTGTTGTGGTGAATAAATATAACACCTGTGAGGTGGCAGTATTCAAAATAAAACGGGGTGGTTCCTTGGTAGATGTCCCCACTTTTGGCGGGGTATTATCATTTGTGCGGGCAATTTTGCCATCACTGGTAATTGTCACCCAATTTTGTTCTTCTGGCATCATCAAATCGGCAATACTAGCGGTACTCGCCAAGCTATCGGCGATGAATGTCCGCCGTTTATCGCCATACGATGATTTGACCGCGCTCAATTCATCCGATACCACCTCACGCATTTGGGCAGGATTTGCCAATAACCCCGTGAGATAATCTACTATCGCCATTTTTTCGGTGAATTCATCTTGTATTTTTTGGCGTTCCAACGATGCCAACCTACGTAATTGCATATCCAAAATTGCTTGGGCTTGAATTGGTGTAATTTTGAGTGTCGTCACCAAATTATCCCGCGCCATTTCTGCGGTTTCTGCCTCACGGATAATTTTAATCACGCGGTCAATTTTATCGAGCGCCTTAAGCAACCCTTCTAAGATATGCGCCCGTTCTTTGGCACGCGCAAGGTCATATTCGCTCCGCCGTTTCACAATTTCAAGTCGGTGGTCAATATAAACTTTTAATGCCTGCTTGAGCGAGAGTAAACGAGGTTGTTTATCTACCAATGCCAAAATATGGATACTGAATGTATCTTGCATAGGGGTCATTTTGAATAAATTCACCAACACAGGACCCGCTTCTACCCCGCGTTGCAATTCAATTGAGATTCTCATCCCATTTCTATCCGATTCATCGCGTAAATCGGCTAACCCCTCTAACTTACCATCACGCACCAACGAAGCAATCCGTTCAATCAGAGATGTTTTATTCACCTGATATGGCAATTCGCTAATGACAATCCGTTGCTTGCCTCGTCCCATCTCCTCAATATGGACTTTTGCCCGCACCGTAACCTTGCCTTGCCCTGTCGCATACGCACTGATGAGGGTGTCTTCGCCATCTTCGCCACCATCTTTATGCCGATAAACAATCCCGCCCGTTGGAAAATCGGGACCTTTCACAAATCGCATTAAATCGCTCACGCTAATTTCTTCGTATCTATCCCAATTTTTGAGGATATAAATCAGCGCATCGCAAATTTCATGCAGATTGTGTGGTGGAACACTGGTAGACATCCCGACCGCAATACCAGTCGCCCCATTCACCAGCAAATTGGGGATACTCGATGGCAAAACAGACGGTTCTTCAAGGCTACCATCAAAATTTTCAGTAAAATTAACTGTATCCTTGCCAATATCCAGCAATAATTCTTCGCCAACTTGCCCAAGACGTGCTTCGGTATACCGCATCGCCGCCGCGCCATCGCCATCAATACTACCAAAATTCCCCTGCCCATTCACCAATAAATATCGGACAGAAAAGTCC
>CALDGT010000295.1 GCA_937942935.1 uncultured Chloroflexota bacterium
AATTAACTTGATATTGCTCTGATGTAACCGCCAGCATAAATTGGCTAGAGCATGACGTCCACCCAAGCGTTTATCTATTTCATAATCGCCAACAGCATACGCCGACCCCACCACATCGCTCGGTGTGACATCGGGTAGGGCAGATTTATATTCATGAATATAATTGAGGGCGCTTTTGCGACCTGCTTCACTGCGTTGCCAAACACCCATAAACCAAATTGCATCTACAGATAACGAGGCAAGGTCATTGAGGATTTCATCTGGAATATCCCACAAAGTGATTTCTCGCCCAAATTGTTTGCCTAAATCATGTAACCAAACCCATGTGTTAATTTGATAAATAAACGGTTTGGGATTCCAATGTGACATACGATAATATCCTCACAATAACAATCGGAAGCCCTTCCATTGTATGCTTGCGAAGGTATTTTGTCCAATTTGAAAACCGTTTATTCTTTCCATTGTAAAAACAACACTCGTCCCACATTATCGCCAACGGCGATGATGGTTTGTCCTTCACGTACCGCTACAATCGGTTCGGTGAAGGACGCATCACCATAAAAGGTATGAACCCGTTTGCCTGTTTGTGGATGATAGACGATTAATTTTTCGCCATACGCGCCGATTCGATAGCCTCCTAGTGCTACATCATCAGGATACAAATCTGCGCCATTCATGCCATGCTTGCTTGCCCATGTAAAAATATGGGTGCGTTCACCCTCCCAATAATCAAAACTGAGGCGGTCTATCAAATTCATATCCACATCCCACAGATACAAATTTTTATCGGCATCCCATGTAAAAATGCGATTTCCCATCACTTGAATTGCCCCCATAATGCGCCCGTCATTGCCATTTGGTACACTGATTAAATTCCCCACGTTATCCCACAGGCAAAACATTTTATCGCTCCACGAGAGGATATGCCCATTTTGGAGTAAAATCGCCCCATTCACGGCGCGGGTATGCTTGCGGAGCGTGGTGAGGAGTTCGCCGTTCATATCCCAAATTCGCAAGGTTTTATCCCAACTCCACGATAAAATGTGGCTATCATCCATGAGGAGCGCCCCATAAACACTGCCTGTATGGTCTGTCATGACCTTGAGTGGGTCGCCATCAGCACTCCAGAGGCGCAATGTGCCATCGCTACTCCATGAGACGAAACGCCCATCCGCCAATTGATACGCCCCACGCACACCATCGGTATGCCCCTCTAACACTTTTAGGGGATTTCCGACTGTATCCCATAGGCGCAAGGTGGTATCTGCCCCCCATGATAAAATACGCCCACCTGCTAAAACTAATTTACCATATACGCCTGCGGTATGCCCCGCAAGGATTTTATTGAGTTTCCCATCCCAATGCCATAAACATAAAAATCTATCACGCGACCATGATAAAAATCCATTTCCGTTAGGATGAGTTGCGATACCATAAACAACGGTGTCATGACCACTATATGCTTGAACCGGTTTTTCGCGCAAATCCCAAATCCGTAGGGTGTTATCGCGTGACCATGATAAGGCACGATGTTCATCGAGTAAAATTGTCCCTCGTATCCTGCCTGAATGTCCACGTAGAGATGCGATTGGTATGCCTGTCAGTTCCCAAATGCGGAGGCTTTTATCTTCACTCCAAGAGATGAGCCGATTTTCTGTAATTGGCAACATACCATTCACACTATCCAGATGACCATTCAATAATTTTAGGGCTTGAGGGATTTGTTCACGGTTTGGATTATAACCCGCGAATTTGGTTAATAAATTGCCCTCTGTGTCCCATAAATGAGGCGAGTTATCATATCCCCACGATAAAAACCGTCCATCTGGGAACACATATACCCCAGTCACCGATTGCTTATGACCTTCCAGCATTTTTAATGGTGTGCCATTTTTATCCCAAATCCGCAGGGTGGCATCTTCGCTCCAAGATAAAATATTCCCGTTGGGCAATAGACATGCGCCTTCGACAATTTTAGTATGCCCTTTGAGTGTGGTGACTTTTTCGCCATTAGATGACCAAATCCGCGCCGTAAAATCCCGCGACCACGACAAAATCTGTCCATCTGGCATGACCAATGCCCCGTTCACACTGCCTTGATGTCCTTGTAGTGTGTGGATTAGCTCGCCATTCTCACTCCAAATCCGCAAGGTGCTATCGTATCCCCACGACAACAACCGACCATCTGGCATTTGTAATGCGCCATAAATACTGCCCGTATGCCCTTTGATGTCGCGGATATGGTCGCCATTATTCGCCCACAGGTGCATGATTTTATCATCGCTCCACGATAAAATGGTGTTATTCGCCAATACAATCGCGCCGATAACCCCCCTTGTGTGCATTTTTAGCGACTTGAGATGTTCGCCATTTTTATCCCACAGGCAGAGCGATTCATCTGCACTCCACGATAAAATGCGACCATCCGCTAATTCCATAGCGCCCCACACATAATCGGTGTGTTTTTGCAGGATGTTTAACGGATTGCCATCGTTATCCCATAGGCGCAAAGTGTGGTCATTGCTCCATGATAAAATGCGACCATCGCGCAATAAAACCGCGCCATTCACATTATCATCGTGTTTCATGGTGCGGATGAGCATCCCGCCTGCGGGGTTATGCGTCACATATTCGGTATCGGGATTGAGTGGGAATAAGTGCTTGGGCGCAGATAAAATGCTATCGGTGAAGGCGCGAATATCTGCATCGGTTTTGCGATGAATCATCAACCGTCCGACCAATTGATGCGCCAGTGCGGATGAATCCACATCGGTGACATGCGATGAATTGGCGAGTGCAGACCGCAATAATTTGGGGAAATTTGCTGTTTTATCACCGACTAGCAACAAATCACAATCGGCGAGCAGTGCGCCTGTTTCGGTGGCGACCAGTTTTGCAGATAACCATGCAAAATCGGCGATGAGTTCACGCAGACGGGCAATATTCCCCGCTTCTTTCAGATGATAGCCATAAAATCGCCAAGCATAATCGTGGGGTAGGGCGTAGGGATTGCCCAACGCGCCGATGAATTGGGCTTGGGTATCGGCATAATGCGCTTGAATTTTTTCACGGTTATAACTGTGTAACAAGTCGTGTGTGCGGATTTCGGCATGGGTTTCATCGCGTTGACGGTCAACCAATGCCAATTTTGCAAGGTCTATGATGATGTCGGCGCAATCGGCAGGGGATAAATCGGGATTCAGTTTTCGCCATAATAACGATACGACACTTTCTGGAATCCATTCATCTTCAGGGAAAATGCCGAGCGCATGATAAAGCGGTGGTAATTCTGGCGGGAGGCTTTGCACACTCACTTCAAAACACACGGTGAGGTTATCATCTCGACTTTTGGCACTATACCCGCCTTTGATGCGCGAAATGCTATCAAAACTGGCAGACCAATCATGGGTGGTCATATTTTTGAGGCGTGCGCCCACAATTTTGAGCGCCAACGGATGATAGCCTAATTGTTTAGCGATGGTCGGGAATTGATTATCCCCCCGTTCTGCCCAACTTTTCATCAATTCAACCGATTGTGCGGGGGTCATCACACCCAATTCGACTGGTGTCGCGCCCATTTCATCCACCACATTTTCATCGCGGGTGGTGATGAGCCAACGTGAGCGCGGTGATGTGGCTAAAAATTTCTTGGCGACATCCATGCTCACATCCCACACATCATCCAGCACAATCAGCACCGATTTGGTGGGGAGCAATTTGCGTAGACTAGCGATTCCCATATCGGGTGTGCTGTAATTGCCCGCACTATCGCCCAATGTTGTGCCGATGGTTTTCATTTTATCGGCGATATTGCTCACCTCGCGCCCAATTTCGACCCAAAAGATGCCATCGGGGAAGGCATCTTGCATTGTTTCATCATGGCATAAGGCATTGGCTAAAACCGATTTTCCAATTCCCCCCATGCCTTGCAATGCGGTGAGCGCAACGGTTCTATCGGTAACATCGCTCAAGATGGCATTTTTGAGGCGTTCAAATTCATCTGGACGGGGGATGAAATGTTTAGCAAGGGGTTCTGCGGTGTTGGGTGTATTGGGACGCGCTACCGCCTTATAATCGGATGATTGCAAATCAGTGTGCAATTGCGCGAAGGCGGTCTCATAACCATCTGGGTGGGTAAAATCGCGGTAATTCAGCGTTTCTAGCCAGATAGGGCGGTCTGTAGGATGCACCAACAGGGGGATAATGCGTTTTTCTTTGCGGATTGCCCGTAATTGCTCTGCACGGCAAATCTCAGACGCATACGATGCAGGGGACATCAGTGCCAACAGGGTATGACACTCGTCTATGGCGCGTTCAATTTTGCTACCCCAACTGCCCCCGCCGTCAATTTCGGATGTATCGAGCCACACATCGTAACCGTGTGAGGTGAGGCTGTTTTGTAGCCGTAGTGCGAGGTCGCGCCCGTCTTTGCGTGCATACGAGATGAAAATGCTGTGTGCGTCTGTCATGTTTATTATCCCAACCAGACCTGATTAAATCGCTCATACTATAGCAGATTTGACTGATGGGGGCAAAATGGTTGGTTGCATTGATGGGGTGCAAAATTATAGAATAGAATCAAATTTTGATTGAGGTGATATAAATAGCTTATGTCGAA
>CALDGT010000296.1 GCA_937942935.1 uncultured Chloroflexota bacterium
TCTTTCACAATGCTCAACCCCAATCCGGTGCCTTCAATATGTATCGTCTCCGATGCCCGATAAAATGGCTCAAAAATATGGGGCAAATGGTCTGGCGCAATTCCCAAACCCATATCGCGCACCCGAAGAATTACATGGTCGGGGTCTTGGTCTAATTCCAATTGCACAAGGGCATTTTTGGGTGAATATTTGATGGCATTGCCGATGAGGTTCAGCAAAATTCGGCTGATGAGGACATCATCTACCCACGCCATATCCACACGCCCTGTATTGATAAATTCTAATTGAGCATCGGCGTTGGCGGTGATTCCCATTTCAGAGATAATCACCGCGCATAATTTTCCCAAATTGACCCATTCAGGCTTAAACCCGCGCTCGCTGAGGGTCCCGCGCATCGCAGAGACCGTATCATCTATTAATTCTAGCGCAAATTCCAATTGTCTGCCGATACTTTCGAGCTTTTCGTGACGTTTTTCTTCTGATAACTTATCGAAATGACGGAGCAATAAATCTTTGGATGTTCCGATGAGCGCCAACGGGGTGCGTAAATCGTGCGCCAATGCCGAGATGCTTTGTTGGACAATGCGCGAGTGTTCTTGTTCGCGCCGAAATTGCGCCACCAATCGCTCATTTTCGATGCGCGAGGAGATATAATTTTTGCGCTCGGTGATATCGTGCGAGACGGCAATAATTTCGGATAGTGCGCCTGTGTTGGCGTCTCTGACCGCATAATTCACCGTCCCAAACCAAATATAATGACCATCTTTATGACGGGCGCGGTATTCCATCCGCACAAATCCGACATCCATCACTTCCTTATAAGCAGTGCGGAATAAATTTAGGTCATCTGGATGCACCAACGTGACGGCGCGTTTTCCTAATAATTCATCTGGGGTATACCCTAATATGTCTTTTATGATGGGGGTGATGTAGGTGTATTCGCCCTGAATGGTATGAATCGTCACCAAATCGGTGATGTCCGATACCAATAATCGCGCCCCCTCGTCTAATAACTGATTGAGCATCGTATTCATCGAGACGCCAGTTAATTGGGCGCGGGCGCGTAGACGGGCAAGGGTCTCCTCGTCTATGATTTCATCGGGCATGTGGTTTGCTCCTGTGCAAACGGTCTATACTTTCTATTATACTGCTATTTTATACGCTTGCTGAGATATTTCATTTGTCCGAGTGGCTGATTTATGAATTTATTGTGAATTACTAGCCCCATAATGCGCTAATGCCAATAGAATCTTAATTATTCATGTATACTGAGATTATTCATTATGCTCGTGTTTATTGATGTTATTATCACAGAGGAGATTCGTATGTCTCATCGTATCGAAAAATATGCAAACGAACCGATTATCTTTTTGACCATCAACCCCGATTACAATATGGTCGAAGAATTGGCGGTCTCTAACCAAGGGGTTGCACAGCTATTAGACCAAGCAACCGAAAAGCAGGTGTATATCATCCACTTCAAAAACAGATTGACGATAGATGAAATCATCATGGGGGCGAATCGGGTTGGGCGTGGCGAAAATTCATTGTGGCATCACCCCAACATCAAGGCAATCATCCTCATCACCGATAGCGCCGCGCTTCGCGTATCTGCACAAGGCATGTCATCCGATACATTTGGCAATTTGAGCGTGACGGTGGTGACATCGGTAGAAGATGCCCTGCAATACGCCCGCAGTGTATAAAATCCGCGTACCTTTTTTTATGACGGTGGGACATACAGGCAAAAAGCGCCCTAATCCCACCCTACAAACGGATTGATTCTAAATCTCATCCCAATGGCATCACCCCGTTACACCATCTTCATAAACTGCCCCATAAAATTTTTCCTTTCTTCATTTCTGAATAAATTCCTAAAAATTTATGAATTTTTTGGGATGCGCGTCTATTTTGGGGATTTATTCGGTATGATATGAGTAGTCATTATCAAAAATTGATGAATTTTGAGTAAAATTATCCTCACGAGGGGGAATTATGATGCAATTTAGGCGCACACTCTTGTTATTTATCATCGGACTCGTCGCAATCGCCAGCATGATGATTGCCCCGCAACCCGCACAAGCGGGAACGGTAACAACATGCAGTTGGTCGGCATTCTTAACTGAAGTGCTTACTGGCACGGTTGATTTTAATATCGGGGCAGATTGTGTTATCAATTTTGCTGGTACAATCGGCTCATCAAGCGTCACCATCCAAAATACATCTGGATATAAAGTGACTTTTGATGGGGGTGGTGTGTATCAGATTGCTTCAATCCCTGTTGGTCGGGTATTTACCATTTCCAACATCACGATTCAAAATGGGTATTCATCCGCACATGGGGGGGCTATTCAGGCTAATGGCACGCTCAATGCGTCTAACATGGTTTTTGATAATAATGTCGCTGTCGGTGGCGGGGGTGCAGTTGCTTCGCTGGTGGGGCGGGTCAATATCTCCAGTAGCACTTTTACCAATAATCGTGCGGCTACTGGTGGGGCGGTCGCAACGGTTGCAGGCTCAGACATCTTAAATTTATTTAACAATACTTTTAGTAATAATACCGCCACGGGCAATGGCGGGGCGATATATGCTTTGGCTGGTAGTACAAACAACCTAGACCGCATGTCTTTTACAGGGAATAGCGCCGTCAATGGTGGGGCGATATATGTTGCGGGGGGTGCAGTTAATTTCAACATCCGCAATAATACGTTTTCACAAAATACCGCCACAACGAGCGGAGGGGGTGTTTTTTCGTCACATACAGGGACAACTACCCTCACACACAATACATTTTATGCCAATACCGCGCCGACTGGTCAAAATCATACCATATCGGCAGGCACAGTGAATGCGCGTGCCAATATTTATTATAATGGGACGTGTTCTAATAGCGCGACATTAAATGATTCTGGTGGGAATATCGCTTTTGGGTCTGTGGGATGTCCGGGTGCCAATATTGACCCCGGTTTAGGCGCATATTCTGGCGGGGTGCATATCCCAACCAATACCGCCATCGAATATGCGACACCCTGTGCGATTGGAGTAGACCGTCAAAATACTGTACGCCCTGTTGGTCCGGGCTGTACGGCTGGCTCATATGAGACATTCTTAGTTGTCCCACAAACGCGCACGATTGAATTTACATCGGGGAGTGGTAGCGCCAATGAAGCATCGGGCATTGGCAATGTGTTACGAGTGACCACATCAGATAGTGCTGTAACGGCATCTGCCATCACTGTAACGGCTACAGTGACAGTTGGCACAGCCAATGCGTCCGATTATTCGCTCACAGGCACCATCACCATCCCCGCAGGGACGGCACATAACAGTCTTGTCTCGATTGCGAGTGGGGTGGTCGTGACCGATGACAACACCTATGAAAATGATGACACGCTCACTGTTCAAATTAGCGCCCCAGTGAATGCCTCACTCGGCGCACAGACGACTTATATACACACCATCCTCAATGATGAGGTGGCGCGTGTTCGTATTGACCCACTCGTTCCCGCTCTCGCTATAAACGAATTCATTGGCACACACAATTCACGCTTCATGTTGACCATCACAGGGACGGCGGGCGCGGCACCCCTCAGCAGTGATTTATCCGTAGATTTCACGGTCATGCCTGTGGAATTTGGTGTGGGTCCAAACGATGCCCTCGAACCCGAAGATTTCACCATCCCCACCTTGATCGGGTATAATTTCCCTGTGGGGAGTTTAGACGGGGCTACTGTGAATGTGCCTGTGACGATTGTGAATGACAGTTTTAATGAACAGAATGAATTTTTCGATGTCAAACTGGCGAGCGTGACCAATGCCATTTTGCCACCCGATATTGATATTACCTATCGCAATCGCCAAACGCTACAGATTACCGATAATGATACGGCAACCTATAATATCAATGTGGCGGGGATGGGCAATGTCACCGAACCGAATACCACCACATCATTCACCATCAGCCTCGATGCACAGCCATCGGGTGTTGGGACAGTCATCCTCGATTTTGGCACAACCGATGCGACAGAATGTAGCGTATCGCCAACATCCTTCACTTTTAATAACGGCAATTGGAATGCGGCACAAACCATCACCGTGACCGCCGTAGATGATTTATTGGTGGATGGCACACAACCCTGCGGTGTGAGCATTTCTAAAAATGCGTCTAGCACCGCCGCCGAATTTGCCGCCACACCCAATCCAGCTAACCTCGCGGTGAATGTGTTGGATAATGACGCGCCAGCGACCATCAATATTTTTAGTGGCAACCCACAATCGGCACAAGTGAACACCGCCTTTGGTGCGCCGTTGGTGGTCGAGGTGTTGAATGGGTCTGGCGACCCTGTCGAAGGCGCGTCTGTGACCTTCATCGCGCCCGGTGCGGGGGCATCGGCATTAATCGTAGGTAGCCCCGCGACCACTGATAACACAGGTCTAGCCAGCGTGAACGCCACCGCCAACACCGTTGCAGGCTTATATACTGTGACCGTGACATCGGGCGCCGCGCCATCGGTCAATTTTAATCTGACCAATACAGTCGGCGCATTGGCGAGCATCGCCTTTGTCCAAGAACCGGGTAATACGGTTGCAGGCGTCAATATCGCCCCCGCCGTGACCGTACAAGCCGTAGACGGCTTTGGAAATGCCATTTCTGGGCAAGCTATCACCCTCAATTTATCGTCTGGGACGGGTGTTTTGAGTGGTACGCTCACCCAAGCCACCAATGCGGGCGGGATTGCGACCTTCGCCGATTTGAATATCAACCTCATCGGCACAAAACAACTGACCGCCAACGCGGGACCGTTCACCGATGTGAGCGCGAATTTTGATATTAGCGCGTCTAGCACCGTCGGCAGTGTCGCTTTTGTCCAAGAACCGAGCAACGCGGTTGCAGGTGCAAATATCGCCCCCGCCGTGACGGTGCAAGTATTAGACGGATTCGGCAATCCGATGAGTGGGCAAACGGTTGTGATGACCCTGACAACGGGTACAGGCACATTGTTTGGTACGATTTCGCAAGCGACCAATGCTTCTGGTATCGCCACATTTGCCGATTTGAATATCAATTTGGCAGGCACAAAACAACTCACCGCCACCTCTGGCGCACAAAATGATGTGAGCGCGAATTTTGATATTACAGCGTCTAGCACCGTCGGCAGTGTCGCCTTCGTCCAAGAACCGACCAACACGGCTGTAAATGCCAATATCACGCCTGCTGTGACGGTGTTGGTATTGGATGGCTTTGGCAACCCAATTTCTGGCGCCCCTGTGAGTATGGTACTCTTTACTGGGACAGGCGTCCTCTCTGGGTCAAATTTCCTGCCGACCAATGCGAGTGGGATTGCGACTTTTGCCGATTTGAATATCAACCTCATGGGTACAAAACAATTGAGTGCTATCTCTGGCGCACAGAGTGATGTGAGCGTGAATTTTGATATTTTGGCAGGCGCACCGACCAATATTTATTTCTCTCAAGAACCGAGTAACACCGTCGCAGGCGCAAATATCACCCCCAATGTAAACGTTTGGGTCGTGGATGCGTTTGGCAATGGTGTCCCTGCCCAAAGTGTCACCCTCAATTTGTCCTCTGGGACGGGTGTTTTGAGTGGCACACTCACACAGACCACCAATGCGGGCGGGGTTGCGGCGTTCCCCGGATTGAGCATTAATCTCATCGGCACAAAACAGCTCACCGCCACATCAGGCGCATTGAGCGTTATCAGCGCGACTTTTGATATTACCGCTTCGAGCGTGGTGGGCAGTGTCGCCTTCGTCCAAGAACCGACTAACGCGGTTGCTGGCACAAATATCGCCCCCGCCGTGACCGTGTTGGTATCGGATGGATTTGGCAATCCGATGAGTGGGCAAACGGTTGTGATGACCCTCACAACAGGCACAGGTGTTTTGAGTGGGACAATTTCGCAAGCGACCAACGCAAGCGGGATTGCCACCTTCCCAGATTTGAATATCAATTTGGTCGGCACAAAACAATTGACCGCCACATCAGGCGCACAAGCGGATGTGAGCGCGAATTTTAATATCACCGCAGGCGCACCAACGGCAGTCGCGTTCATCCAAGAACCGAGCAACACAATGGCGGGTGTCAATATCGCCCCTGCTGTGACGGTTGCGGTGTTGGATGCGTTTGGCAATGGTGTGAGTGGTCAAAATGTCACTCTGAATTTATCGTCTGGCACAGGCGTTTTGAGTGGTACGCTCACCCAAGCCACCAACGCGGGCGGGATTGCCACCTTCGCCGATTTGAATATCAACCTCATCGGCACAAAACAACTGACCGCCACCTCTGGCGCATTGACCGATGTGAGTGTAACTTTCGACATCACCGCATCTAGCACAGTCGGTAGTGTGACATTTGTCCAAGAACCCACCAATGCGGTTGCAGGTGTGAATATCACCCCCGCCGTGACGGTGCAAGTGTTAGATGTCTTTGGCAACCCGATGAGTGGGCAACCTGTGACGATTAGCTTGTCGTCTGGGACGGGTGTTTTGAGTGGTATGCTCACACAAAATACGATTGGAATAGGGGTTGCGTTCTTCCCAGATTTGAATATCAATTTGGTCGGCACAAAACAATTGACCGCCACATCAGGCGCACAAACCGATGTGAGCGTGAACTTTGACATCACCGCAGGCGCACCAACAGCAGTCGCGTTCATCCAAGAACCGAGCAATACGGTTGCAGGCGCAAATATCACCCCCGCTGTGA